>DYSC01000007.1:23406-38047 GCA_020726365.1 Porphyromonas sp. | reverse complement strand
CCCGATTTTCAATTATTTAACTATAAATATAACACACTATTTTCCCCCGTCATGCATTTACTTCAGGGATTATCACTATATTTGTACCTTGCATTTACAAACTAATTCGTTAATAATTTGTTGCAAATAAAATAACGTCATTCAATCCAACTCGGTATGTCGAAACTTAGAAATGTATTTTTATTGTTTGTGGCTTTTGTAGTGATAATTTTCGCTTACATGCCGGTGCTAAATGTTCGCTTTTTGAGCCTGCCATTTGTTTTGGTGGTGCTGGTGGTGTTGTGGATTTTGCTAAATGCGTTTTCGAGCATTCAGCAGTTGGGGCAACAACCGCAGCAGTTTTCCAAACTGAAAGGACTGAAAATCCCTGTAATTTTATTAGGAATACTGTTTTTATATATTACGGTAGTTCCTACCGCTACTTCGTGGGCATTGCTGCATACTTCGAAATACCGTTCGCTTATCGGAACAATAGAAAACGGCAAAGATTTGTCGCAGGACATGTTGCCTATTTCGTTGGATAAAATTCGCGTGGTAGATCAGTCGTTAGCCGAAATTCTGGGCGATAAAGTGCTCGGTTCTCAGTCAGCTTTGGGTAGTCAGGTGTATCCCGGCGAATACAATATTCAGAAAGTGGATGATGATTTATATTGGGTTGCACCTCTGTTGCATTCGGGCTTTTTTAAGTGGATAAACAACTTGCAGGGAACAAATGGTTACATTATGGTAAACGCTTGTAATGAGCGCGATGTAAAATTGGTACAGGAAATTAACGGACAAAAAGTGTTTGTAAAATACCAACCCGAAGGTTATTTATTCCAAAATCTGGAGCGTTATGTTTATTTTAATGGCTATTGGAATAGTGGCACAACGGATTATTCGTTCGAAATTGACGATGCCGGAATTCCTTACTGGGTAATTACCAAATACAAAAAAACCATTGGTTTTGCGGGCGAAGAAGCCGAGTCTGTAGTGGTGCTCAACGCACAAACCGGCGAAATAAAAGAATATGCCATAAATGCAGCCCCTGCTTGGGTCGACCGCATTCAACCGGCACAGTTTATCGAAACACAGTTGAATAACTGGGGCGAATATGTACACGGATATTGGAATTTTTCGAACAAGGATAAATTACAGATTACCGAAAAAATGTCGTTGGTGTATGGTAACGATAATCAGGCGTATTGGTACACCGGACTGACTTCGGTGGGAGCCGACGAGTCGACTGTGGGATTTGTGCTGGTAAACACACGTACTAAAAAATCGGTTTGGTACAAACAAAGCGGTGCTACAGAATTTGCCGCTAAAAACTCTGCCATTGGCAAAGTGCAGGAAAAACGTTTTACGGCAACGCTGCCTATCCCCTACAATATCAACAATATACCAACCTACGTAATGAGCCTGAAAGACAATGGCGGTTTGATAAAAATGTATGCGATGGTCGCCATCGAAGATTACACCATTGTAGGTGTGGGCAATACCATGCGCGAAACACTTATGGCTTATAAAAATGCTTTTAATGCCACCGGAAATGGAATTAGTGCCAAAAGCAAAACCGAAAAAGAAATTATTCAATCGGTCATCACGCGCATCAACAGCGATGTGAAAAACGGTAATTCGTTTTATTATTTTACCGTAAAAAGCATTCAAAAAGTATTTATCGGCTCTTCACAAATTTCGAATGATTTCCCCATTACCGTAATCGGCGATAGTGTGGTGTTAACTTACGACAACGACAATCAGGAAGTGATTGATGTGTCGTCGTTCGATAATAAAAGTGTGGGGAAATAGCCTGCGAACACGGCGTGTTTTATGAGCTGGGACTTGGGGCAATTAGTTAGTTCTAAATTCGTAATTTGTACTTCGTCCTCCTTGTTCAGATTTCGCCAGAATTCCCTTCTCAATTAAATCCTGAATGTCGCGCAATGCTGTGTCTTGTGAACATTTTCCGATTTTTGCCCATTTTGTCGTGTTCAAAACCCCTTCAAAGTCGTCCATTAGCATATTTAGTATCTTCTGCTGTCTGTCATTTAGCGACACTTTAGAGTTATTAACCCATTTTGCAGCTATCCATTCATAAACTTATAATTTTCAACCACTTCATTTTTTAAAGTTTGTGGTTTGGGCACTACCGATTTTTTTCGGATAAACGGAGCATATTTATATTTTAGGTTCTTTTCGAGTTTTTTATTGCATGCCGCCTAACATCTTAGTGTTTTATTCGTCGTTTTCGTTTGACAAAGTTAATCAAAAGCACTAAATTTCCAAATAAAAACTAAATTTAGTTAATGCGCCGACGAAAATGGCGAATAAAACAAAGTTGAACAGTACCGATTGCTATGGGGGTAGTATAAATTTTTGCTTTGAATTCTTTGCTGAATTTTCTCCTCGATGTTGACATAAAATTTTTGTTTAAAGATAATACAATTCTATCTTAACTTAATGTCCTGTTTTAGGGGAGTATCATAATATTTATCTACATTTGCATTTATCTTTGTTTCGAATTTAGTAAAACAATTAATAATTAAACAAGACAATGAAAACAAAACAAATATTGGCGTTTTTTTTAATTGCCCATTGTTCAATAAGTACATTTGCTGCAAATGACATTTATTTTTCAAGAATTGGTGTTGAACAGGGTTTGTCGCAACTATCGGTAATGAGCATCTATCAGGATGAAATAGGTACAATGTGGTTTGGAACGAGAGAAGGCATAAACCGATTCAATGGCAACTCCATGGATGTAATTCAACAGATACAGAATGACAAAAACTCTTTGGATGGCGTTCAAATTCAAAATATATGTGGGAACAAAAACGGATTAGTATATATCCAAACTCAAAACGGATTAAATCAATATGATTTACGCACTTGCAAAATAAGTAGAATTAATAGCAAAGTAGATGCAATATCGTATGGCATTCGAAATTTATGGATTGCCGAGGGGAATAAGCTCTATGCTTTTGATAAAAACAAAAAGACATTATACTGCGAGCTACCTGTAAAAAACGAAATCATTTCAGCAATATTACAAACTAATAATCAACGAATTATTCTTGGAACTACACATTCAACAGGAGTTTATATTATCGACCAAAATAAAAAAATACATCTTGCCATAAAAGGATGCAGTGAAGTTTCATCAATTTTCGAAGACAGTAAAAGTAATATATGGATAGGGACATGGCAAAATGGACTTTATAAAATAGGACGAGACGGAAAAATTTCGAATTATATTCCATCAATTAAAAATATAAACAGTATTTCATCCTCGTTTGTACGTGCAATTTGTGAAGATAATAATGGGTTTTTGTGGATAGGTACCAAAAAAGGACTTGATAAAATGTCTGTGGATAGTGAAACCTTTACACATTATGGGGCTCATGAAAACTCGTCGCGACAGCTTTCTAATGAGTCCATTTGGTCATTAATGAAAGACAGTCAAGGCACTATATGGGCAGGAAGCTATTTTGGAGGAGTTAATTATTTTAATCCAAAAATCGATTTTTTTATTTTTCATGATTTGCAAAATGGAGTTTTTAGAAGTAAACCATTCCCAATAATCAGCGAAATAATTGAAGATAATCAAAACCGTTTATTTTTATATACTGAGGGTGAAGGCTTGATTATTTATGACCCCAAAACATCAAAATATAAAAATTTTAAATCTAAATTCAATAATGGATTGAAATCGGATAATATAAAAGCGGGTTATTACGATAAAAAATCTGAAACACTGTGGCTTGGTACACATTTAGGAGGATTGAGTAGATTCGATGTTAAAACAGAAAAATTTACTTCAATAGAATTACTCAAGGGAAATAATAGAATGGATATAGTCCGTTCCATTGTTCCGTTCGAAAATGATTTACTTATAAGCACATACAATGGATTATTCCGATACAACATAACTACAAATAGTGCATCTGTTTTTTCGGAAAACATCAACAAAAAAATACAATATATAGTTGATGTTGAAGTTTTAGGAGACTATATTTGGATTGGAAGTATTGGATTGTATAGATACAATATTAAAACAGGAGAAATAAAGTCGTTTTTTAACAAAGCAGATGACCCCAAAAGCCTTAGTAACAACACAATTACTAAACTCACGATTGACAGCAAGGGCAGATTGTGGATAGGAACCGGAGGAAGTGGCATTAATTTATTTGATAAAAAGACTGACTCATTTATAAGGTTTGACTCAAAAACTTCAGAATTTAAAAATGACTTTGTAAGTAATATAATGGAATCTAACTATGGGTATATCTATGTTTCTACATCACAGGGACTTACTATACTTGATGTGGAAAACAAAACAACTCACAATTATTCTACCGAAAATGGATTCCCTCTGAACTCGCTATTTAATGGAGGTATGCAACTTTTAAGTAGTGGTGAAATTTACATTGCAGGAATGAACGGATTGGTTTCTTTTCGCGAAGAAAACCTATTAACACCGCAACAAGCATTTAATCTTAATTTGATTAATCTTTGGATAAATAACGAATTGGTGATTCCAAACGATAAAACGAAGATATTGCAAACTTCGCTACCATTTACTAAGTTTATTGAACTTAACCACCATCAAACCATGTTAACAATTGAGTTTGCCTCAAACAACTTTATTAAAGAAAACAGACCATCATATCGTTATAGGCTTGTTGGTGTTTCAAATTTGTGGACTGACTTACCGGTGGGAATTACAAAACTTAATTTCATGAATCTCGAAGCAGGGAAATACAAACTTGAAGTGGAAGGTTTATCAAAAAAAAACGGCAAAGTGATAGCATCAACCAGCTTAAATATAAGGGTTTATCCTCCATTTTACTTTGCATGGTATGCATATATATTCTATTTAATATTGGTCGTTTTTATGGTGTGGCGATATATTGTGTTTACCCACTCAAAACTACTACTTGAAACTTCACTAACCTACGAAAAAAAGGCAAAAGAACATTTGGAAGAAGTAAACCAATCGAAACTCCGATTTTTCACCAATATTTCGCACGAATTTCGTACCCCTCTCACGCTTATTGCAGGTCAGTTAGATATGTTATTGCAAATGCACAACATACAACCTGGCATTTATAACCGCATTTTAAACATAAAACGGCACACACACAACATGAGCAATTTGATAAACGAATTGCTCGAATTCAGAAAAAGCGAACAGGGGCATTTAAGCATAAAAGTGTGCGAGCGCGATTTGGTGAAGTTTGTTTACGAAATCTATTTATCGTTTACCGAATATGCAAATTACCGTCAAATTATGCTTCGTTTTGAGTGTAACGACGATGAAATAAAACTTTGGTTCGACCCTGTTCAAATGCAAAAAGTATTGTATAATTTAATCTCGAATGCATTTAAATACACCCCAAAGAATGGTAACATCAAAGTAATCATCGAGCAGAATATTGAGAGTGTTTCGGTGCATATTGTCGATAGTGGCATTGGCATTTCGGAAGATGCTATCGAAAAAATATTCGACCGTTTTTATCAGGTTGAAAATGGAATAAGCATTAACAACATGATTCCGGGTACTGGTATAGGACTCGCACTTTCAAAAAATATTACAGAAGCACATGCCGCAGAAATAAAAGTGAAAAGTGAACCCGAAATTGGTAGCCGCTTTACGGTAGTGTTGAAAAAAGGGAAGTCGCATTTCCCCTCCGAACAAATAGTTGACATTACCGATGCTGATGCTACTTGTGTACAAAACTTTAGCGAATTAGATAAAGATTTTATGGATGGCATTGTAAGCTCCTTTGTAACAAATGGAGAACCAATGTTTTCGATGCTTATCGTGGAAGATAATGATGAATTAAGGGGAATGCTACAAACCATTTTTGAGCCAATTTACAAAATATATACAGCTGCTAACGGTGTTGAAGGTTTGGATATTACTATCGAAAAGCAGCCGGACATAGTGCTGAGCGATGTGATGATGCCTCTTATGTCGGGGAGTGAAATGTGCTCAAAAATTAAAAAGAATTTCTTAGTATGTCATATTCCGGTGGTTTTACTTACAGCTCAAACGGCTATCGATTTTGCTATCGAAGGTTTGCAGCTTGGAGCCGATGATTATATTACCAAACCTTTTGATGTAAAAACTCTTGTTGTACGATGCAATAATCTGGTGAATGGTAGAAAATTACTACAAGAGAAATACAGCAAGCAAATTGATGTTTCATCCAGGCAAATAGCTACCAACAACATGGATCGGGAATTTTTGGAAAAGGCACAACTCGTGATTGAAAAATACCTCGACAATAGTGAGTTTGATGTACCACAATTTGCAAGCGAAATGGCCTTGGGGCGCACAAAACTTTTCAGTAAAATAAAAGGAATTACGGGCCAGACACCTAACGATTTTATAATAACCGTAAAAATGAAAAAAGCGGCAGCAATGCTCACCAATAATCCCGAATACAACATCTCGGATATAACTTATATGCTCGGTTTTAGCTCTCCTAAATACTTCACAAAATGTTTTAAAGAGCAATTTGGAGTTTCGCCTTCGGCATTCAGAAAAGGTTCGGGCACTGGAGAAGAATCGGAAAATGAAGATGCTTTTTCTCAGGAAAATTGATGTTGTCTCGTCCTGAATTGCTTTATTAATTCAACTTTGAAATATTGTCTCGATTAGTTCCATGTCGAAAAATACAAGGAGTTTTTTAAAGATTAACCCTAATCCTCAAAAACACACTTTGTACAATAGCAGAATATTTTCGCATTATTTTATGCCATACGATACTGTTGATTGCGCTATTTTTGCAATCATCATATCGAGAGTATTCATTATAAACAAATTATCATGGAAAAAGCAATTAAATTGGTTGCCTTATTGCTGCTGGTAGTAAGCAGCTCAGTGCAAGCCCAAAATCTTCTTTCAAACCCCGGATTTGAAACCGACCCAACAACTTACACAGTTAGCAATGAACTTTGGCGTGTGGCTAATTTTTACGACGATGCCACTCAAACAAAGAACCCAACAATGGAAGCTACCGATATTTCTGCCGGTGGTGTCTGGGTAAAGAAACATCCTAATTCAGGATATTTTAAAGCAACCGTTAGCACATCAAATGTATATAGTGGAACAAGATGTTTAAATATGTATATTGGTGCAGGTTCTTCTCAAACAGGTATGGGAGATTGGACAAATATGGTCAATCTTCAAAGGATTAGTTCGGTATCGAATAGCAGAATATATAAAGCCAGCGTTTGGGCACGAGTTGATGCAACATCACCCAATGTCTGTACAAGTATTACGATGTTTATTACTGACAATACTTTACGAACAAACCTTACTTCAACTATTTCACTTACGGGTGGCACTACATGGACTAAGTATGAAGCTACATTTGACATTCCTACATTTGTGGCAGCAAACTCAACAGCTAATTTTGCAACAGCTTTTTTTGGTGTAGGTATTACTACCACTTACGATGGAGCAAGCAAAACCAACTATTCAGGAGTACTCTTAGACGATTATTCACTCGAAGCAGTTACAACTCCTACTGATTATTTTCGTACATCGGCAAGTGGCAATTGGAGTGATTTAAACACTTGGCAATCGTCGTTTGATAATGCTACATGGATAAGCCCAACTTTGACACCAACAGCAGAAGCTGCAAGCATTTATATTCAGAATGGACATGAAATAACAGTAGATGCTACTGCAACAGCCTCTTCATTAACCGTAAATGCAGGAGGAAAATTAACATTGAATGCAGGCGAAGCACTAACCACCAATGAATTGAATATAGAAAGTAACGCAGGAAACGGAACTGGTACTTTTGTTGACAAAGGTGGAACTTTAACTATTTATTCTACAAATAATTTACTACAAAATCCCGGATTTGAAACCGATCCTGCTGATTATACTGTTTCAAACGAACTTTGGCGTGTTGAAACTTTTCAGGATAATACAACGCAAACTACAAACCCAGCTATGTCGGAGGCTGCCAATGTTTCTGCCGGTGGTATCTGGATAAAAAAACATATAAACACAGCGTATTTAAAATCGACAATTATTACTACCAATAAAAAATCAGGAGCATACAGTTTAAATATGTATATTCAGTCAGATGCAATAGCAAGTTTGAATATGGAAAATTGGGAAAATCTTGTAAACATGCAACGCATTAATGTACCTTTGTCAAACTCAAAAAAATACAGAGCAACCGTTTGGGCAAGAGCTGATGCTACGGCAGGCAATGTGTGCGATAAAATTACATTCTTCCTTACCGATAACACAAATAAAGTAAATATGACTTCGGTTGTAAATCTTACTGGGGGAACTGCGTGGACTCAATACGAAGCGATATTCGATATTCCAACTTTTGTAGCTGCAAATCCTACGTCCGATTTTACAACGGCATTTTTTGGCATAGGTATTCAATCCACACTTCAAAGCGGAGATAATACGAAGTATAATTATTCCGGAGTCCTTTTAGATAATTATACTCTAACTGAGCTAACGAACACTGCAAGTGTTAATCAGTACCTGAACTCTGCTCGCAGCTGGTATATTTCGTCGCCAATGAGTAATGCAGTTGCGCCTTCGGGTTATACTTATTACAAGCACCACGAACCAGGCGATAATGCTGGGTATAGTGCTCCTGCAACTGCCTACTGGGAAAGTATAAACTCGGGTACAACCTTAACTGCCGGAACAGGATACATTGCTAGGTTGGCTTCGGGTCCAGCTACATTTATTTTTTCAGGGATATTAAATACCGGAAATAAAGATGTAACTTTAACTCGTTCAGCAAGTGGTGGTTTTAATCTTGTTGGAAATCCTTATCCATCCTATTTGTATATAAATGACTTGGCATCAAATACAGATTTGGAGGCAAGTTATTGGATACGGAGTTACAACTCGGGCTATGTGTTTGATACTTATAATATTCCAAGTGCCATGAGTACCGGTTTAAGCGGTTTATCATTAACATCAAAAATTCCTCCTATGCAAGCATTTTGGCTTCGGGTGAAAGAAGATTCTACTTCGGCTTCGGTAACTTTTACAAATGCTATGCGTTTTCATCAAGATGATGCTAACAATAAATTCAGAGCACCTAAATCTTCGAATACTGACAGACAGGTGGTACGTTTACAAGTTTCGAATGGCGTGAGAGTCGATGAAACAGTTCTATACACACATTCAGAAGCATCAAACCAGTTTGATATTTACGATTCCGAAAAAATGAGTAATAACAGTGTCTCAATCCCCGAAATTTACACCTTAGCAAGTGATGAACAGTTGGCAATAAATGGTTTGAATTCAATTCCGTATAATACAGAGATTTCTCTTGGATTTAAAACTGGCGAAACAAATACCTTTACGTTGAAAGCATCGCAACTCACCAATTTTACATCCGAAACTCAGATTATCCTAAAAGATTACTTGAATCCGAATAATGTAACGGAATATAATTTATCGGACGGAAGTAGTTATGTTTTTTCATCGGAGGCGGTTTCTACAAATGACAGATTTAAAATACTGATAAAAGCTCCCTCGCAAGTAACCGGAAATCAGCTACTAAATCAGAATGAATCTGAAAAGCTCAATGCGTACAAAAATGCAAACAATAAAATTACAGTGCATTATAGCGGCGAAATAAACAATAGTTATGAAATTTCGGTTTTTAATGCATTGGGGCAACAGCTCGCTAAAAAAGCTTTGAATAGTTCAACTGTTGTATTCGATGATAATTTTCCGAATGGAGTATATATAATTAAACTGTCAAACGTTCAATTAAATTTCTCGAAAAAACTTATAGTTGATTAGTTAACATTCATGAGTTATATTTCTTTCCCTACATTCCCGAAAAGGAAATGTAGGGAAATTTCACAAAACCTCTTAAGCGTAACTAAAATGAAAGAAAATACCTCGTTCAAACAAAAAAAATCGTATATCACTCCACAATTTACTTTAATTGTTCTTGATAACGAGATTTCATTACAATTGGAATCAGCTCCGCCTGTAGGACCAGATGAAGTACGATTCAATCAGCCTGAATCCAATATGTCAGACAGTTTCAAAAACTTGAAAGTGTAAAAATCATCTTGCTTATTATTTGAATAATGAATAAAATATTACTATCCATCGTTTTTTTATGTTTGATACTTACTAAGGTATCTGGTTACGAAAACAGAAACTTCTTGAGTGCAAATCAGTCGCCAGAAAAAATTGGTAACACGCTGGCATTAAATCAAAAATGGGTACAATACCCCTCTTACGCCGACCGTGAAGGCTGGGATAGCATAATGGGGAAAAATAAAACTACCACCATCAACAGAGGAGTTGCTAAACTAAAATACGAATGGAGGGTAATTAAAGCCACCGATTATTTGGAATACGAAAGAACCGGCAACAGATTTACCATGCAGAATATTAACTCGGCAAATAATATTGCCCTTGTCGATTTAGTGTTAGCCGAACTTGCCGAAGGGAAAGGTAGATTTTTGGACCAAATAGCTAATGGCGTTTTTTACCTTAGCGAACGAACTTCGTGGGTGCTTTCGGCACATTTGCATCGTCAAAAGTCAAAACGCTCGATGCCAAACGAAACGGATCAGATTATCGATTTAGGTTCGGCCGAAACAGGAGCTATTCTATCATGGACTTATTATTTCTTCAACAAAGAGTTTGATAAAATTGACCCTGTAATTTCACAACGTTTAAAATTTGAAATTTACAAAAAGATAATCATTCCTTATCGTACCGACGATAGCATGTTTTGGATGGCTCTAAATGCTTCACCCACCGAATTAGTAAATAATTGGAATCCATGGAATAATTCAAATGTGCTCCAATGTATTATGCTTCTCGAAAACGACTCCGTACAGCTCAGTAAAGACGTATATAGAAGTATGATTTCGGTTGATAAATTTATGAATTATATTAGTAGCGATGGGGCTTGCGAAGAAGGTCCATCGTACTGGGAACATGCGGCAGGGAAGCTATACGATTATTTGCAATTTCTACATTGGATTAGCGGAGGAAAAATTTCTCTTTTTAACTCCAAAATGGTCAAAGATATGGGCGAATATATTTCCCGTTCGTATATTGGCAACGAATGGGTGGTAAATTTTGCTGATGCGTCGGCAAAATTAAGTACAAACGGCAATTTTATTTATCGATACGGAAAAGCTGTCAGCAGTGCCGAAATGATGCATTTCGGAGCTCAATTGGCTCAGAAATCTCAAAATTCAATTGCGTATGGCACTGACTTGTTCCGTGTATTGGAATCTCTCAAATACGATGCTGAGATAAGAAGCTCCAAAGCCGAACATGCAATACCAGACTACACTATTTACTCCGAAACGCAATTTTATTATTTTAAATCCAAACAAAACTTCTTTTTGGCAGCAAAAGGCGGATTCAATGCCGTAAGTCATAATCACAACGATGCCGGTTCGTTTGCACTATGGGTTAATGAACAACCCGTGATAATTGATGCCGGTGTTGGAACTTATACCCGACAAACATTTGGACCCGAACGCTATACAATATGGACTATGCGTAGCAAATACCATAATCTCCCAACTATCAATGGTTCTGAACAAAGTTATGGTAGGTCATATAAAGTAACCGACGTAAAAGTAGATGGGAAAAAACGAAGTCTTTCGATGAATTTGGCTCAAGCGTATCCAAGCGATGCACAAGTTCAAAACTGGACACGGACTTATAATCTGACCGATAAAGGATTGATTATCATCGACAAATACAGTCTAATTAAAGCAGTACAAGCCAACGAAATAAATTTTTTACTGTGGGGAAAAGTGGAAGTGCAAAACAATAGAGTATTGATAACCGTAAAAAATGAACAGCTTGAGTTGAGCTTTGACAAAAACCAATTTACACCAAACCTTGAAACTGTTAGCCTTACAGACACTAAATTGTCGAACGTATGGGGAAAAGAAGTATATCGATTAACACTTACAGCTAAGGTACTTATTGAAAATGGAGAATACAAATTCATAATTCGTAAACTGTAAAAAATCTCAAATCATAATTTATATCTTTAACAATAGCCATTATATAAGTTGTTGAATTTCTTGAAAATTACATATAAGCGCAAAGTACGCAAAGTGAAAAACTTAGAGGTTTTTCTTTGCGGCTTAGCAACTTAGCATTCTTTGCATTAAACAAAATATTATTCAATAAGTGTCTAACTTAAATAATCTCTAATGACAACATCAAAAATAAAAATATGTCTTTTTAGCATTCTGCTACTATCTACTTCGGGTTTTGCACAAAACAACTCTTCTAAAGTGCCAACTACTTCTGTATCGGAGAACACATTGGAAAAAATGGACAGTGAGTTGGCAGTAGTTAAAGGTACGAAAGACTCAACAACCTTATGGGTAAATGCCAAAAATCTGACTATTGAAGGCATGGGTTGGACAACCGGAATTGAGGATTATACGCGCCTGCCCGAAAAATACAAAGAAACCGTAACTCCTAACGTTTGGACTCTAAGCCGACATTCCGCAGGGATTCATGTTAGGTTTAAAGTGAAAAATACAGCTTTCGTAAGTGCCCGTTGGACTTTGAGGAAAAAGGAATCGATGGCTCACATGACCAATCAGGCTGTAAATGGGTTGGACTTATATGTTTTAAAAAACGGGAAATGGACTTTTGCCGGACCCGGAAAACCTGCAAACGGATTAAAACACGAAGCTTTAATAAACAAAGGTTTTGAACTGGAAGATGAAACCGAATGTATGGTATATTTACCTTTGTATAATGGAATTACAGAATTGGAACTTGGCTTTTCGCCCAATGCCGAAGTAAAAAAAGTAACTCCGCTCCCTAACAAACCTTTTGTTATGTACGGAACATCCATTCTGCATGGTTGTAGCGCCTCGCGTTCCGGAATGTCTTTTGGATCGATGTTAGGACGCAGATTTAACTCCCCTGTTGTCAATCTGGGTTTTTCGGGTAATGGATGGACAGAGGAGTATTTTGGAAATATTATGGGCGAAATTGATGCTTCGGTGTATTTTATTGATTGTTTGCCTAATATGGGACGATTTCCGACTCAGGAAATTACGGATAGAACAGTAGCTTTAGTTCGCAAACTACGAACATTAAGACCGCAAACTCCCATTGTTCTGGTAGAAGATCGCACGTATACCAATTTCAAAAGCAAACCCACATTCAATAACAGACGTGCGGCACTCAAAGCTGCTTACGAAAGATTACTTAAAGAAACTCAAAACCTGTATTATGTAGAGGGAGATCAGTTACTTGGCGACGACAATGAAGCTACGGTTGATGGTTCACACCCATCAGATTTAGGCATGTATAGATATTATTTGGTGCTGGAACCTGTTTTACAACGAATTTTATATGAAAAATAGTTGTTTATGAACAAAAAAGGATTTTTTTTGAACGATAAGAGCGTCTCAAAATTAAAAAACACATGTATTTTTGCAAAGTATTTACACTTCAAATTTATAAAAAAATGAAAAAAACTTTTATTTCTACTTTTCTGCTTTTAAGTATTTTTTTAGTTGGCATGTCTCAAAACATAGTTAAAAATCATGGATTCGAAGACGAAACAATTACCGCCTACAGTAATGGCAAAAATGTACTTCCAAGAGTAAGCACTTTTTACGATGCAGTAACGCAAACAGTAAACCCAACAATGGCTGAAACGAATATTCTGCCGGGAATGTGGGTTCTAAAAACATTTAGTTCGGGCTATATAAGAGCCGCAGTTGTAAGCACAGAACCCAAGTCGGGAAATAGTAGCATTAACCTGTTTATTAAAGAAGGTTCAGCTCAAAAAAATCTGGAATATTGGTATGGAGCCGTTCTTTTGCAAAAACTCGCTACGCCCCTCGTGAATACCAAGAGATACAAAGCCTCAGCATGGATTAAAACGGATGACAAAGTTGGTAATCAGTGTAAGAAAGCTACTTTTTTGCTTACCGATAATACAAACCGTCAGAACTTTACATCCACTGTAGATCTTTCAGGTGGAAATGTGTGGACAAAATACGAAATTACATTTGATATTCCGGTTTATTTAAAACGGAATAAAGCTGCCGATTTCAGCACTGCCTTTTTTGGAATTGGTATTGGCGCCGACTACGATGATGAAGCAAAAACACTTTACTCAGGCATTCAAATAGATGACTTAGAATTATTGGAAGAATAAAAATCAATTATGAATTATTAAAAAAAAAATTTATGAAAAAAACAATTACTATGATGCTTAGCATCTTTTTATCTGCAAATGTATTATTTGCACAAAATTTGATTACTGACCCTGGTTTCGAAAATGACCCTACAACATACACTGTTGTTGAAGGTGGAAAAAATGTATTAAGGCGTGTTGCGAATATAAAAGATGAAACAACTCAAACTGCAGCTCCAGCATCAGGTGCCGTAGATATAAGTGCTGGAGGTATTTGGGTTAAAAAAGCGACTAATACTGGTTATATAAAAAGTATAATTATTGACACCGATAGAAATGCTGGTACTTATTGCGCTAACTTACAAGTTCAAGCTAATGGAGTAGCTTCTGCTTGGTACAATGCAACAACTCAGCAAAAAATTGTTGGAGGATTAAACAATTCTAAAAGATATGTGGCATCGGTATATGCAAAAATAGACCCCACT
>DYSC01000007.1:0-23306 GCA_020726365.1 Porphyromonas sp. | reverse complement strand
CACTGCTGGTAATGTGCTTCCGGAATTATGGTTTTTTGTAGCTAATGGTGGTAACACTGATTACTACACTATACAAGCAACTTGGGTTGATGGTGGCGCAAATTGGGCAAAGTATAGTGTTACATTTGACCTTGCAGGATATGTTGCAGCTAATTCAGTTCGTAATTTTGCATCTGCATGGACAGGAATTGGTATCAAAAAAGCCAATAATGCTGACTACGCAGGTATTCTTTTAGATGATTTTAGTTTTGAAGAAGACACAACTACCGGTCTTACCAATACATATTTAAAAGGAAACCCGATTGTTGCTTCACGTGAAATGATTTCGAGTTCGTTAAGTGGAAAATTGATTGTTTATAATGTAGCTGGTTCAATAGTTTTATCAAAAATTATTCAATCCGGTGAAAATGTAAATCTAAGCTCGGGAATGTACTTTTTGCAGCTCGCCACAAAAGATGGCATCTATAATCAAAAGGTAGTTTTATAAGCTATACGTTTTGAGTTAAAAAATAGAAGTATGGGATTCTTATGAATCCCATACTTCTAAAATTGTATATCCATAATTTCGAAAAAGAATAATATAAAAACCTATTCAATGTCAGTAAGAAATTATTATTTAGTTGTTGTACTAATTGCATTCAGTTCCATTATAAATCCGCTTTCAGCAATTCAAAATGGAAGCATTATACCTAAACCACAACATACTACCATCAATGAAGGACACTTCGTACTGAATGGAAATACGAAGATTGCCTACGCTCAACCTTCTATAAAAAATCTTGCAGTTGAATTTCAAAAAACATTGAAAACAGACATTGGAATTGACACAAAATTATATAAATGCAGACTCCACAGAAACCCAAAATCAACAATTGAGCTGATACTACAAAAGGGTTTCGAAAACGAAGCGTATCAAATCGTAGTAAACACAAAAGCAGTTAGTTGCAAAGCGTCAACCGAAGCGGGATTGTTTTATGCTATCCAAAGTTTAAGACAATTAATCAAAACCGAAAATGGAAAGGTAAGAATACCTTGTATGAAAATAGACGATGCACCTCGATTTGCGTGGCGCGGATTTATGCTGGACGAAGCTCGTCAGTTTTTTGGAAAAAAAACGGTGATGCAATATCTCGATATAATGTCGAGACTAAAAATGAACCGCTTTCACTGGCATTTATCCGACGAACAGGCTTTTAGGCTCGATATAGAAAAGTTTCCACTTTTATCAACAATAGGTAGCATTGGTAGTTGGAGCAACAGGAACTCACCGGCAGCATATTATACGCAAAGTGATATAAAAGAAATTGTAGCCTACGCTTCACGCCGACATATTATGATAATTCCCGAAATAGATATGCCCGGTCATGCAACAGCCATAACACGGTCATATCCATATTTATCGGGCGGTGGACAAGGACGTTGGGCTGGATTTACGCTAAATCCGGCACGAGAATCAACCTATCTGTTTATAGATAGTTTAATGACAGAAATTGCGGCTCTTTTTCCGGCACCCTACATTCATATTGGCGCCGATGAAGTGCATTTTGGCAATCAATCATGGCATACAGATACCGAAATTCAAAATTTTATTAATATCAACAAATTGACCAATGAAGTTACACTCGAACATTATTTTGTAAAACGTGTAAACAAAATTGTACAAAGCAAAGGGAAACAAACAATTGGTTGGGATGAAATAGTTAATATCGATTTGAAAAAGGATGAGGCAGTTGTTATGTGGTGGCGACACGATAAACCTGAACTATTAAAACAGGCTATTGAAATTGGTTTTAGCGTAATTCTGACACCTCGATTACCATGCTATTTTGATTATGTGCAAGATGAGGAGCACCAAATAGGACGGCGGAAATTTTGGGACACACCTAATATCAATACATTGAAAACGGTTTATGATTTCCCTGATTCACCACATCAATCGTCAGGAATTATTGCCGGAAACGAGAAACAAGTGCTTGGAATACAGGCAAGTTTATGGTCGGAAAGAATTGGCGACCAAAAGAGATTAGACTTTCTATCCTTCCCGCGATTAATAGCGATGGCCGAATCCGG
The DNA here is from genome assembly GCA_020726365.1 of Porphyromonas sp. Taxonomy (GTDB): domain Bacteria; phylum Bacteroidota; class Bacteroidia; order Bacteroidales; family Paludibacteraceae; genus Paludibacter. The sequence continues at coordinate 21,236 of DYSC01000007.1, read as the reverse complement.
CTGGACAAAAAAAGAGTCAAAATCATATCCTGATTTTATGGAGCGATTGAAACTATTTCAGCCGACATTGGAAAAGGAAGGAATTTATTATTTTAATGTTTTCGATAAATTACTCACTCCCGAACCTTGGGGACCAACAAAAGAAGATGTAATACCAGAGGATAATACAAAATTCATGCAGTAAGCAAATACAACAAATAATAATCTAAGACACACACCTTTCAACCCAAAGCCATGATAGGCATGAAAGGGATATTTAAAATTTCAAAAACTACTCTCTATTCCCCCTCTTCCTCCCTCTCCTTTTGGGTGAGGGTTGGGGTGAGGTCGGGGGTTAGGGGGTTTATTATAAACACATGAATAAAACCATATCTTCAAAAAAAAGTTATATTACATCAATGATAATCCTCAGTGGATTATTTTTCTTGTTTGGATTAGTTTCGTGGGTAAATACAATTTTAATCCCGTACTTTAAATTTACCTGCGAACTTACTATTGTTCAATCGTATTTTGTAACTTTTGCCTTTTTTATAGCCTATCTTATAATGGCTATACCTGCATCGTTCTTGCTTAACAAAATTGGCTACAAACGAGGAATGATGATAGGTTTATGGATAATGGCATTTGGAGCGTTGCTATTTGTTCCGGCAGCCTATTTACGCGCATATCCCATTTTTTTAGCCGGACTTTTTTCATTGGGTATAGGGCTGGCTATACTGCAATCGGCTGCAAATCCGTATGTTACAATTATTGGTAACAAAGATAGTGCTGCCAGCAGGTTGAGCATTGTAGGTACTTTTAATAAGTTAGCAGGCATATTGGCAAATCTGATTTTTGCAGCTGTTGTAATAGGCGAATCGGATCGTAAAATAATGGAAGCTATTAAAAATGGATTGTATGTGGGTGTTGCCCGAACCGAAGCACTTGACCAGTTAATTCGTGGTGTAATAATGCCTTATTCCATTTTGGCTGTCTTACTTTTTATTTTTGGTTTTGTTATCCGGTATTCTGTTTTGCCGGAGATTGATAACAGCACGCAAAATGCAAGTGAAGCTGACATAAAAAGCGAACGAAAATCAATTTTTCAGTATCCGCATTTAATATTGGGGGTTGTAGCCATTTTTTTTCATGTGGGTTCGCAAATGATTTCGTTAGCTACCATTATCAATTATGCCGGAACCATGGGGTTAAGTTTGGAAGGTCAGGCTAAGAATTTTCCATCGTACACCATGAGTTTCACTTTCATGGGATATTTACTTGGCATTTTTTTAATTCCAAAAATTATTTCGCAAAAAAATGCTCTTATTGTAAGCACTGTTTTAGGCTTTATACTTTCGCTACTGGTAATTTTCGCCCAATTTCCGGTTCGTATTTTGGGTCTCGAAACCGATATCTCAATTTGGTTTTTAGTATTAATGGGTTTGCCCAATGCACTTATTTATGCCGGAATTTGGCCATTAGCCATTCGGGAATTGGGCAAGTTAACAAATTTAGGTTCATCAATGTTGGTAATGGGGCTTAGCGGTAGTGCCATTATTCCGCTAATTTACAGCTCAGTTGCCGACAAGTTCGATATGAGAACCGCTTATTGGGTATTAATTCCTTGTTTTGTGTATTTAATATTTTATGCCACGGTAGGTCATAAAATTGCAAGCTGGAGAAAATAAAAAAAAGTATGAAAAAATATTGTATAAAAAATGGCCGAATCATCACCTCACTTGGTGTGTTGGAAAACGCTTCAATAGAAATTGAAAATGGACTCATTTCGAGCCTTAATCTGGCTCTAAATGAAACAACCGAAGCCGAAGCAATAGATGCAATGGGGTGTTATGTAGCTCCGGGATTAATTGATATTCAGGTTAATGGCTACAACTCCGTTTCGTTTTCGCTCGAAAGTGCCGAAGATACGGCTAAAGAAAATAGCGATTTAACGGTTGAAGATATAAGAAAAGTAACCGAAGGACTTTGGAAAGAAGGGGTAACTACCTATTTTCCGACACTCACAACTAACAGCAAAGAGTTGCTAACCAAAAATTTCAGAACGCTTGCCGCAGCTGCATCCGATAGCGCAAATTTAGGTTCTATTGCCGGTTTTCATCTCGAAGGACCGTATATTTCCCCAATAGATGGTTACAGAGGAGCTCATCCGCTCGAACATGTGCGCAAGCCTGATATGGAAGAGTTTAAAGAATTATTTAAAGCAGCGGGCGGAAATATTAAACTTGTAACCCTTGCTCCGGAAACTGAAGGGGCGATGGAATTTATCACTGAATGTCGCAAAATGGGTATTGTGGTTTCATTAGGGCATCATAATGGTTCGTCCGTTCAAATTTCAAATGCCATAAACAATGGTGCTGTACTTTCAACTCACTTAGGAAATGGCTGCCCGAGAATTATCGACAGGCATAATAACCACTTATGGCCACAGTTAGCCGATAGCCGTTTGAAAATATGTGTCATTGCCGATGGGTTTCATTTAACACCCGAAATGCTACAAGTATTTTACAAAGTTAAAGGCGCTGAGAACACCATTCTCACATCGGATATGACAAGCTACGCAGGTATGCCTACCGGAATTTACAAAATTAAAAATGGCGAAACAGTAGAAAAGGCTGCAAACGGGAAACTTAGTTTTTCGGCTACAAATGGCGGATTGTACGGTTCAGCCACCACGCTTCAGGATGGGGTTGCCCATTTTATGAACGTTACCGGATGCAGCTTGCAAGAAGCTATACAAATGGCCACTGTTAACCCAGCAAACATACATGGTTTGACCGATAGAGCTTCGATAGAAGTGGGCAAAAGAGCAGATTTAATTCTGTTTACCATCGAAAATGCAAAAATTGTAATTCAAAAAACAATCGTTGCGGGAAAAGTGGTATATGCAAAAGCTTAATAAGAAGTTACGAGTACAAATTTAACTATTACTTTCGGAAAGCATATCAATAAATAATTATCAATCACATAATTTCACTATAAAACTCAGAATGAAAGAATATAAAAAAGACAAATTGCAGGTAAAAGTTTTTGAGAATCGCATTGAAATGGGTCAACAAGCAGCAATTGAAGCTATTGATTATTTAATTGAGCAACTTAATGACAAGGAAGAATTAAATATCATTTTTGCTGCTGCACCTTCTCAAAACGAGTTTTTAGCAGCTCTTGTTTCAAGTACAGGTGTGGAATGGGATCGTGTTAATGCTTTTCACATGGATGAATATATTGGGCTTAACACGGATGCAGTTCAGGGTTTTGGTAACTTTCTCAAATCAGCTATTTTCTCAAAATTACCTTTTAAAACAGTGAATTATATTCAATCTAAAAATATAGATTCAGAAACACAGTGTTTCGAGTACTCCAAATTGCTGACAAAACACCATGTCGATGTTGTTTTTATGGGAATTGGCGAAAACGGGCATATTGCATTCAATGATCCGCATGTTGCATTTTTTAACGATACGGAAATAGTCAAAATTGTAGAGTTGGATAAAGCTTGTCGACTGCAACAGGTTAACGATGATTGTTTTGAATACTTGTGGGAAGTGCCAACACATGCCATAACACTAACAATACCAACGCTGATGTCTGCTATTCGGATTTTTTGTATGGTGCCGGGTAAGTTAAAAGCAAAAGCTGTAAAAGCTACTATTTATGGAGAGGTAGATGAATCTTGTCCTGCTTCAATACTTAGGATGCACAATAATGCCACCTTGTATTGCGATAATGATAGTGGTATTTTTATTGACAATTAAAGGAAGTAAATTATGATAAAATTCGAATATATAATCTCGTCATTGCGCGTTCGCTTACGATTTATTTCTCTGCTATTCATGCTGTTAGTTGTATTCCAAATTTCTTCTCAAAACTCTTCTATCAGCTCTATTCATAATTTTAAAGTCAGAGGATTTCATATTGATTTAAGAACTCAGGTAATGACATTACCAGCCCTTAAAGCGTTTGCGAAGGAATTGTCCGAATTTGGGATAAATACAATCGTCATGGAATGGGAAGCTACTTTTCCGTACAAGAACAATGCTACCATTGCCAATAAGTTCAGTTATTCAAGACACGATGTGAAGGAATTTATTGACTATTGTGGCACATTAGGTATTGATGTCATTCCGCTTCAGCAATGCTTTGGGCATGTTGATTATATTTTGCAACACGATAGATATGCGCATTTACGTGAAGACACAAAAGATCCGTCACAAGTTTGTCCGTTGAAAACCGATGATAACATTGCTCTTTTTACCGATTTAATAACTGATATTTCCGCTATGCACAATTCAAAATATATTCATTTAGGAGGAGACGAAACCCGACTTTTAGGTCATTGTAACGACTGTAAAAGCAAAGTACAAGCATCGGGAAAATCGAAACTATTTGTGGATTATCTGAAAGAAATGTGTAAAATCGTGATTTCATTGGGTAAAACTCCTGTTATTTGGGCTGATATTATTCTCAAATATCCCGAATCGGCAAGCGAGTTGCCTAAAAATGTAGTATTTGTTGATTGGAATTACGGTTGGTCTGTGGATTTCTTTGGCAAAAAAGAGAAAATAAGTAATTCGGATATTGTTTTTTGGGGCGCTCCTTCCATCCGCAGTAGTCCCGATAATATTTACCTTACGCAATGGAAAAAGCATTTTAGCAATATAAACGAATTTATACCTTTTGCCCGAAAATCAGAATACGAAGGCGTAATCATGACTTCATGGTCAACATCGGGTCAGTACAGCTTTATTTATGACGAATTATGGGAAGTGCAGAAAGGCTATCCCATCCGAAATGTATACCCACTGTCGGGTTTTCGCATTTTAGTAGCGGCTTATGCCGAATCGTTGAAACAGCTCACACCATTGAATCCCGACTCATTTATTCTGAGCTATGGAACTACCCGTTTCGGACTAACTGTAAACGAAAGCAATTCGCTTTTAGAACTTTTGAAAACACCACAGGAGCTGATTAAAAACGGGAAAGAAGAGAGTACCGACAAAGCACTTTTTGCCGGACACGAAAATGCTACTATACGAATATTGGAAAAAGAACGGGATGTGTATGAAGTGAAAAATGCTTTTGTAAACCTACAAAGCAAAATGAATTCAATTCAACCAAAGTTCAATAAAACTGAATTCGAACATTTACGATTAATGCTTGATTTACGAGTTTATTATCTCGAAAAAAAATGTTTGGAAGCTGAGTTTCAGTCGCAATCATTTGACGGGAAAAATGCAATCATTTTATTGCAACAAACTGATAAGCTGATAGCAAAATCGAAAATTATCACAAAAAGATTTGTAACGTTGAATAAAGGTTATCTCCCAAATATCGAATTGTTGGAAATTACTAAATTAATGGATGAAAAGCTTATGGTAATTCGATCCGTTCTGAAACGAAAAGTGGAAACAGCCTTTTAACCTCGTAAAATAAGGAATTGCGTACAAAAAGAGATTTTTTACGCATTATTTTGTAACGTGATTTACATTCAATTTGCACATCTTTGCATCACACAAAAATTATTTAGATTAATTCAATAATATAAATACCAAATGAAAAAATCGAAACTCATTCTCTTTATTACATTAAATCTACTCTTTTATTCAACTGTTGTATTTTCGCAGGACTTAATAAGAGGAACAGTTACTGACGAGAAAGGTGAAACTCTACTGGGTGTAAACATCCAAATTAAAGGTGCGCACATTGGCACCGTTACAGATCTAAACGGAAAATTCAGTTTAAAAACTGAAAAATCGGATGATATATTAGTACTGTCGTATTTGGGTTACGAAACCAAGGAAACCAAAGCCGACAAGTCTAAGCCTATGCAAATTGAGCTAAAAGAAGATGTAAAATCGCTCGATGAGGTTGTGGTTGTTGGTTATCAGGATATTAAGAAAAAAGACTTGACAGGTTCTGTTGCCAAAGCAAATATCGACGATATGCTCAAAGCTCCGGTGGCAAGTTTCGATCAGGCATTAGCCGGCAGAATAGCTGGTGTAAGCGTTAGCTCATCGGAAGGAACTCCCGGTGGAGCAATGAATATTGTGATTAGAGGAAACAACTCGCTTACTCAGGAAAATTCACCATTATATATTATCGATGGTTTTCCGGTTGAAGACCCTACTGTGGCAAGCTCAATTAACCCAAACGATATTGAATCGATTGATATTTTGAAAGATGCTTCTGCTACTGCTATTTACGGAGCACGTGGAGCAAACGGAGTAGTTATAATATCCACCAAAAAAGGCAAAATTGGCGCGCCAGTTTTAAGTTACAATGGCGACTTTGGTGTGCAGCGCGTTACCCGAAAAATCCCGATGATGAATGCTTATGAGTTCGTAAAGCTACAGGAAGAAATGCTTTCAGTAGCTGATATGGCAGGAGCTTATGGATATTATCAAACTTACAATGGGAAAAAATACACTCTTGATGATTACAAAGAGGTGGAGCAATACGATTGGCAGGATTTGATTTTTCAGGATGCCATGCAGCAAAGCCATAATGTAGGATTAACCGGTGGAACTTCCGATATTCGATACAACGGCTCTGTGAGCTATTTCGATCAGGATGGTATCGTTATCGCATCCAACTTCAACCGCTTACAAGGGCGATTCAGCACACAGATTCAACACCAGAAATTCAAATTTAACATTACGGCTAATTATTCAAAATCAGTATTCTCGGGAAACTCTCCATCGCAAAGTTCCTATTCTGGTATGAATAACCTTTTTTACAGTGTTTGGGGATACCGACCTGTAACTACGCCAAATCACGATATTAACACCTTGATTGAAAACAACACCGATGATGGAATAGATCCCGCTGTTGACTATAGGTTTAACCCAATTATGTCGCTCAAAAACGAGTACAATGTAAAAACCAATACCTATTCAGGGTATAATGGTTTTGTTGAGTACGATATTATGAAAGGGCTTAAACTGAAAGTCTCCGGAGGTTATACTTCGGACAATAGAGTTGGTGAAGTTTTTTGGAACTCCAAAACAAGAGGCGGTATGCCTACTTCTACCCAAAAAACAAATGCGACCTATTCCAATTCGAATAGACTTACTTGGTTGAATGAGAATATACTGACCTATCAGACAAATATCAAAAAGAAACATTTCTTTAATGGCATGATAGGGCTGACTATGCAGGATTCAAAACTCAAAATGTATGGTATGCAAACCATTCTTATTCCCAACGAATCGCTTGGAATGGCAGGAATGGGGCAGGGAACTCCATCGACCATGAGTTCGGCGTTTGCCGATTGGAGTATGTTATCGTATTTAGGACGAATTAATTACAATTACAAATCGAAGTATTATTTAACGGCTTCGTTTCGTGCCGATGGTTCATCGAAATTTGTAAAAAAAAATCGCTTTGGTTATTTCCCATCATTCTCTGCGGCATGGACTTTTACGCAAGAAAAATTTATGCGTGATTCGAAGGAAATACTTAACAATGGTAAAGTGCGATTAAGCTGGGGTTCCACCGGCAACAATAGAGTTGGCGAATACGATACTTATGCACGTATATTAATGCAACAGTTGGCTTATGGTACTGGAGCTGGCATGTACGATGTTTTTCATGGAGTTTATCCTGTAAATAATTCGCTGAGTAACATTGGTGCAATTTTGTCGGGATTACCAAACAAAGGACTGAAATGGGAAACTACTGCGCAAACCAATATTGGAGTGGATTTAGGTTTGCTGAACGACCGTATAAATTTCACCTTCGATTGGTACAATAAAATCACCTCCGATTTGTTGCTTCGGGCATCACTGCCGCTTTCGTCAGGTTTTGCCAGCGCCATGAAAAACATTGGAAAAGTGCAAAATCAGGGATTAGAATTTACGCTAAAAACGATAAATATAAAAACCAGCAAATTTACGTGGACAACAAATTTCAATATCGCTTTCAATAGCAACAAAGTACTAGAACTCTCCGAAAATCAGACATCTTTGCTAACTAACGCCCCTTTCGATCAAAATTATATTTCGCCAAATTATATTGCTAAAATTGGTTATCCCATTGGTATGATGTACGGTTATGTATACGAAGGAACTTACAAAATCGAGGATTTTAATGTGTCAAATGGTTCGTACTTGTTAAAAACTGGTATTCCCCGGTACGTTTCCGAAGCAAACACAAAACCCGGTTACCCGCGATATGCCGACTTAAATGATGATGGTGTAATCGACACAAAAGATCAAACATTTATCGGCAAAGGAGCACCGACGCATATTGGCGGGATAACGAATAATTTTGACTATGCCGGCTTCGATTTAAGCGTGTTTTTTCAATGGTCTTATGGTGCCGACATTCTTAACGCGAATAGATTATTGTTCGAAAGTGGGTTCAACAGACGTGCCAACCTAAATCAGTTTGCATCCTACGTTGACCGTTGGACTTTTGAAAATCCGGAAAGCAACATTCCTCGTGTAAGTTCTTCTCCATCAAATAATGTTTTCTCGACCCGAATTATAGAGGATGGCTCATTTCTGCGTTTGAAAACAGTTTCAATGGGCTATTCCTTTAATAAAGCTGCTTTGAAGAAACTCAAAATTGATAAAATCCGTGTTTTTGTTTCCGGTCAAAATCTTTACACCCTGACTAATTATTCAGGCTACGACCCCGAAGTTTCGGTACGTAACTCAGCAATTACACCCGGACTCGATTACTCGGCGTATCCGCGTGCCATGACTTTAACCGGTGGTGTAAATGTGATTTTTTAACATATAAATACTTTGAAAATGAATACAATTTTTAAAATTAAACTTATTGTTTTAATCAGCATAGTACTTAGTAGCTGTGCCGATTTTTTGGATAAAGAACCTCATGATTTAACTCCTGAAGGCTATTTTAATACCCAAGTTGAATTAGAAACATTTCTAATCGGAACATACAGTCCGATTATGCAAACTCAGTTTTATGGCAATTACTATATTTTGTATAATGCCGGAGGCGATGATTTGGGCTTTTATCAGCGTTCGAATGCTGCTACCAGCATGATATGTGCTAACAATAGTAGTTCCGACTATTACATAACATCCTACTGGAGAATTTTATACGAAGGAATTAATAGAGCGAACACGCTTATCGAAAATGTAAATAAAAACACTGAAATAAACGAAACTGTACGTAAAAGAGTAATGGCAGAGGCACTTTTTTTGCGGTCATTCTACTATTTTAATCTGATACAAGGTTGGGGCGATGTTCCTTTTAAATTGACATCTACACAAAAAGTTACCGGATTAGATGCCGCACGAACACCCAAAAATACCATTTATGATCAGATTATCAGTGATATAATTTTAGCAATACCCAATCTGAATACATCTGCTGAAATATCGCATACAGGTACTATTACCCAGTCGGGAGCAAAAGGTATTTTGGCTCGAATTTATTTATTTCGTGCCGGTGAACATTACCGTGATAACGTAGCTGCACCCACAGAAACGCAACATTATTTTGCCGAAGCTAAACATTGGGCTCTCGAGGTGAAAGAAAGTAGTTTGCATGGATTAGCCACGCCTTATAGTAGCGTATTTATTGATATGTGTTCTGATAAATACAACAGCACGGGTGTTAGAGAAAGTATCTGGGAGGCCGAAATGGCCGGAAATAACACACAACCACTGATGGCTTCCGGAAGGGTAGGCAATATTGTTGGTTTTGGAAGCGCAAAAGATTTTTCAGCAGTTGCTGAATATAATAACTTAAAAGGAATGGCAAATCCGGGTTATGCGTACCGATTTATTTACGCCACTCTAAAACTGTACGAAATGTATGAAAATGAACAAGATACCGCTCGTGGAAATTGGAATATAGCACCCTACGAGTATGTTCATAGTACCACAGCTCCTTTTGCTGTGTTAGGCCGAAAATATTTCGAAGGCAAACGCCCCATCAACTTAACTACTGTGGATGGAATGCCTTGTACTGACGAAACAAACGCTGTAGTTAATGGTAGCCACACCAGATGCGCCGCAAAATTCAGAAGGGAATATGAAACCGTAGTACCAAAAGGTAAAAACTGGACTCCGAACAATTTCCCCATCATTCGGTATAGCGACATACTGCTAATGATAGCCGAAGCCGACAATGAGCTAACAAACACACCATCCAACTTGGCTTACAGTTGTATAGACGAAGTTCGGTTAAGAGCTGGAATATCGGCTTTAACAGGCACGGGACTTACAAAAGAAAGTTTCAGAGATGCCGTAAAACGCGAAAGAGCAATGGAACTGTGTTTTGAAACTACCCGCCGCTGGGATTTAATTCGTTGGGGCGAATTTACGACTAACATGACAAATACACTTACCGATATTGATAAAGTTCAATGGTCATCAGCCCATAAATATGCTTCAAATTATTATAACGTTACAGATGCCTATAACTATTACCCAATTCCTATCATTGAGCTATCTGTCAATAGATTAATGACTCAAAATTCGGGTTGGTAAACATCAATAAACATCAAAAAAAACAGATAATCAATGAAAACTATTATATTAAAATCGGTCGTGGTTTGTGGTTTTTTTACCCTGTTACTTTCGTTCGCAAGTTGCAGTAATGAACTTGAAAAAGAATTAATTTTCAATTACGAAATAACAACATCCGAAACTCAAACTATTGGTGACACTTTAGTCATCAAAAAATCACTCCCATTAAAATTTAATCTGAGTGGAAACTACGATTTTTTATCGTTTTATAGTGGCGAAATCGGGCATGAATATGCCAAACACGACATTAAATCGTATGCAAAAGATGACATTAATACCTCGGTGTTAAGCTTCGATGCTAAGCCGCAATACGGATCAATTGCTGGTACATTACAGGTTTTTATTTCCGAATCGTTTCAGGGTTTACAATTTTACAATACTAAACTTGATTCTATAGCCATTGCCACACACAATTGGGTAGAAATTACCGAACAATGCAATTTACCAACTACGAGTACACAGGTTATGCAAACTTCCCTATCGCTTGTTGATTATTGTGATAAAGATATTTCTCTGGCTTTTTTGTACAAAACAAATCAAAATACAGCTTCGCAACCAACATGGGAAATAAAAGAACTCAAAATAACAAATACGCTCAAGAATGGAACAATATCTGTAGTCAAGGCAGTTGATTTAGGTTTTTCTGCCCTCGATATGTTTAATTTAAATGGTCAAACGGCTACAAGTGGGGTTTGGATTTTGAGTAATTTTGCTGCTATGAGCATTAAGTCATCGCCTGTGGGTGCTGTTATGAATGAAGACTGGCTAATTTCTACGCCATCGAAAATTAATCGCCGACTTCCCGATACCGCTGTTGCTATTGGAGACATTGCAACTACTACCGAAACATTTTCATATAAATACAGTTCAGCAGGCATTTACAATGTTACGTTCGTAGCCAAAAAAGCCAATCTTGAAAACAAGTCGGATAATACGAAAACTTTAATTGTAAAAGTTATTGATTGAAGGTTATAATTTGATTCTCAGGTTTTAAAAAGTCTCGATTAAAAGCACTCGGAATGAGTAAATACAGCAACATACTTTTCTTTCTATTTACAACACAACTCTGTGTAGCACAAGTATTTAATTTTGAATCAACACTAGTTCCTACTGCTTGGGTTGCTGCCAAAGGAACTTTGTCTGTTTCTACCGAACATTTCAAAGAAGGAACAAAATCACTAAAATGGGAAACAGTGGGCACATCGGTACTCAATGTAGCATTTGCCGATTTTGCAGCTAATAATTCAAACAGTGCATTTTTTCAAATTTATAATAGCGTACAGTTAAATGACACGTTGAAGGTAGAATTTTTATTTAATTCAACCGTAAAACGAACAGCTGTTTTTCTGTGTAATTACAGTGGTTGGCGCGAATTTAACAGAGCATATACCGAATATGCTTTTACCCAATCAACTACAATAAATGGAGTTAGATTTACACTTAAGCCAACCAGTACCAATAGTAGGTCGATTTATTTTGATAATGTAATTTTAAACTCTACAACCGAATCAAATCGTATTGTAGGAAGCCAATGGAAATTGGATAGCGATTATTCCCTTGGAAGTAAAACTCAACTTGAAATGTTCAAAAACAGTGCTGATATAAATGTAAATACTCCTTCAACAAACGAATTGGCTGATTTAACCCAACTTAGAACGTTGCTTAAACGAACTCCAACAGCAGGCAATACCACTACATTAAATGCGGCAAAAACATACGTTCAATCTTTAAATATTGTTCGTAATTCCGATGGAACAGTACAAGGAAACACAATAAATACTACTGCGGCAGGTCTTACAGACGATTTTATGACCGACATCTCAAGAAAAGCCGAGATTTTGGCAGAAGCGGGTTTAACCGACCCTGCCACATTAACTTTATTCCGGAACTTCATCGACCATTTGCTTGACCAAGGTATAGCGGAGGGCTGTAATTTTGAACTATTTAGCAATGTTTATACACCTTGTGAAACAATTCCCACAAGCTTTTTAAACACACTTCCAGCATGTACCGATACTCAAAAATCAGAGGTGTTAAAGTTAGTGCGCTGGATTTCATTTTACGGTCGTTTGTACGATTCTCCATCAACCTATTTAAGCAAACTGAATTCGGATGTCGTGTATCTTTTTCTACCACATATTATGGCTGTTGCCGTTTTTCAAACAGACGATGCTGTTGCCGTTCGTGAATTAAAGGCGTTTAAACGATTTCTGGAGCGTAACAGCGAATATACGCCCGGTGCGAGTGATTTTCTAAAACCCGATGGAACAGGATTTCACCATAAAACGCATTACAACCATTATATGTATGCCTATTCGACCTATGCTGAATATTTGTATTATTTAAAAGGTACATCGTATAAGGTTTCGGCAACAGCATTCGACAGATTCAAAAAAGCTATCATTTCGCTCTACACCATGGGCACATTGAGTACTGGCAACGAACGATATACTGCAAATTCTTTGTGTGGTCGAGATCCGTTTAATGCCGGAATAAAGATTAATTTCTCAAAAGCATTATTCGAAAAGTTGATTGAAGCAAGTGGCGATGCACGCTATGAAATTGTTGATAATGAACTTGCATCGGCATACAATTATTTTTTTAAAACCGATAAATACAGCGTTGATACTATAAGTTACGATGGTTTTCATCAATTTAATTATAGCCCAATGGGTATTTTCCGAAAAAATAACTGGGTTGCCACCATGCGAGCACCTACTGCAAACTTTTGGGGTGCTGAAATATACGACAATCAGAACAGGTTTGGTCGCTACCAAAGCCATGGTTCACTCGAAATTACGTATGCCGGAACGCAAACAAATAGCGGATTTCCTTCAAGTGGAACTGGAGGTGGCGGTTGGGATTGGAATGTAGTGCCCGGAACCACTACCGTACACTACAGCTCGTGGCAGGACATGATGCCTTTGCAATCTACAATAGGGCGATTTGACCAATACTCAAAATCGACCAACTTTGCCGGAGCTCTTGCCTCGGGTAATTGTGGTATGTTTGCTGCCGACTTCGACCAATCAGACACGTGGTGGGTGAATAACGCTTTTATACCTACAAATTTAACTTTTAAAAAATCAGTTTTCGCATTTGATAGTATCCTTATTGCGATAGGAAGCAATATTGGATCATCGGGTACGTATTCCACAGATAGAATTACAGCTACCAATTTATTTCAGGGAATCAAATATCCTTTTAGTGGCAATTTAATTTTAAATGGAACAACTTTATCAAAGCCTTATGAATTAGCATTATCCTCAGCTGTAGACAATTGGATTATTACTCCACAGGGAACGGGCTATATTATTCCGAAAGGGAATGATCCGCTTTTTTTAAGTTATGTTTCACAAACTACTCCGGTTGAATCGGGAGCTGATTATGCTCATCCCACTACCACTGCGGAAGTAGCTAAAGCATATCTGAATCATGGAGTTAAAACTTCGGATAAAGCTTATTCTTTTGTGGTTGTTCCCGGCACTACAACTACTCAAATGCAACTACTTGCTTTGCAAATGGCGAACAATGGCGGCTCTGTATTTGAAATTCATGCTCAAAACTCAGGGTTACATGCATTAACCTACAAACCATTAAATGTAACTGCATATAGTTTCTTTGGTGCAGTTAACAATTTGAATTTTGGAATAATAAAATCAAGTTCGGCCGAGAATTTATTGATGTGTAAGCGAAATGAAACACAAAATCAATACTCATTTGCAATTTGTAATCCCAATTTAAACCCACAAAGTAATTCTACTTATGGCTGGCTTCCTACTTCCACCCAAACTACTTTAACGCTGAATGGCGAATGGCTACCTCTATCACCGGTAGTTGGAGTATATTTCAATCAACCTGTAAACGAACAAACTCAGGTTACTGTTACTTTTAAAAATGGTGAGCCTCTATATTTTGCAATAAGAAATTCAAAAGATACGAATGATTTATCTCAAAACAAAGAAAAAGACTGGTTGACCTTTACAAATGATTCTGCTGAAATTCACCTCAATTTTCCGTTTGAATTAACCGAAAAACTTACTATCGCCATATATACTGCCGATGGCAGAATTATCGAAAATATTGAAAGCGAAAAAGGTGTTACATCAGTAAATATCCCTATAATTCACTTGTCGGAAGGAGCTTATTTGTGCAAAATAGCAAATTCTATACAATCAAAAACAATAAAATTTTTAAAATAGAATCTATATGAAATGTAATTTTCTATATTTCAGCCTGATATTTCTTGCGAGTTGTACTAATTCAACAAAAGAAGAAACCGTTGATTGTGTTAATGACAATATCCGTTTTGCCAATCAACAACTCGGACGGCAAGCTCAGATTATTGAAGAATCTGGCACTACCTTAAATCCGAGAACTGTTAAGGACGATACAATACAATATATTTCGAATGAAGATTGGACTAGCGGGTTTTTCCCGGGAACAATGTTGCTCATGTATGAATTAACAGGCGATAATAAATGGATGAAATATGGTATAAAATACACCGAAAAATTAGACTCGGTGAAATACCTGACATCGCATCATGATATTGGCTTTATAATTAATTGCAGTTATGGCAATGCTTATAATGTTACAAAAAACGAGAAATATAAAGCGGTGATTATTGAGGCTGCTAAATCACTTTCAACACGCTTTCGACCTATACCAGGGGTAATTCAATCGTGGGATGAGAATCGTGGTTGGCAAGGAACTAAAGGATGGATGTGTCCGGTAATTATCGATAATATGATGAATCTTGAATTGTTGTTTAAGGCTTCAGATGTGTCAGGCGATTCTACTTTTCGTAAAATGGCCATCAGTCATGCCAATGTAACTATGGAGAACCATTTTCGCGATGATTACAGCTGTTATCATGTAGTTGATTACGATAAAATAAAAGGGGGTGTTCGCGGCAAATATACCGCCCAGGGTTACTCTGATGAATCGGCATGGGCACGTGGTCAGGCTTGGGCATTATATGGATACACCGTTTGTTATCGCGAAACAAAAGATAAAAAATACCTCAATTTCGCAGAAAAAATTTACGGTTTTATTTTTAATAACAAAAATATGCCCGAAGATTTAGTACCATACTGGGATTTTGATGCGCCTAATATTCCCAACGAGCCACGCGACGCCTCGGCCGCTGCAATTATTGCTTCAGCTCTGTATGAATTAAGTAGCTATACTAATGATAGTTACAAAAAGCAAGCAGATAAAATTATTGCATCATTGTCATCTCCTGCTTATCGTGCCATTGTTGGTACAAATCATAATTTTTTACTCATGCATTCAGTAGGAAGTATTCCTCACGGAAATGAGATTGATGTTCCGCTAAATTATGCCGATTATTATTTTTTAGAAGCGCTGACACGGAAAAAAGAGTTAGAGAAAAACTAACTTTTTAACTCACCCCACCCGTATTACTTTTCCGGTACCGGCATATTTCACAGGCTCGGTAATTACTTTCTTCTAATTATTCCCGAAACGATATTGGTTAAATGGATAAAAATTTTTACTTTTGACGCTGAAAATACGTGGACAACGAGTTATGCTCGATTTTGGCACACAAGAAATAGCTACGAAATTTTCTATCTTTGCAAAAGAAACAAAAATTTGATTAAGGTTAAGTTATAATGCAAAATAATCTTATTGAACGCAAACAGTATATGCAAATGCTGCGCAACCTGAAAGACCAAAATTTAATCAAGGTAATTTCAGGCGTGAGGCGTTGTGGGAAGTCCACGCAGTTGCAAACGTTTGCCAATGAATTGTTGCAAAATGGCATTGACCATACACAAGTTCAATTTCTAAATTTTGAAGATTTAGACACTATTGCTATTGGTGACATATATTACATTGTCGACCCTTGTTTTTCGAAAAGTAAGGCTAAAAAGAGAGTTACTTTCTGCAAATGTATAAATACTTTTTAAATAGCGATTATGAATGGTGAAAATTCTTATACTATTGTATTTCAGCTTTAAAACAACGCCAACTGCCCATCGTTCTCCTCTTCCAAATCTACATTTCGGGTTTTGGGTAATGTGGGTTTCTGGGTTTTTCGGGGCTTAACGGGTGCTGCTTCAATTTGGTCTTCGTCCTCTACAATTTGTATCTGCGGAAGTTTTTTTTCTTCAACAGGAATTTCCACATTCGGCGATGGTTTTGATGATGCTGATTTTTTAACGGCTTTTTTCACAACTACTTCTTCTGCCTTTTCCTCATGTGCCTCCACCACGGTTTGTCCCGCTTCGCTTACAACTGAAGAACTCGTATTTTCCGGATCATCTTTTGCAGGCTCTTCTTCATGCTGTTCGCTTTCTTCTACTATTTCTTCGGATTCTACTACTTTAGGTTTAAACCGTACAGGCTCTAACTCGTTGATAGTTTCAACATCGAAAGTGCTAAGGCGTTTGCCCTTTGCCTTAAAGCTTTTCACTCCAATAAATTCGTCGGCATCTACTACCAATGCTTCGCGATACGCATCGTTGCCGCCAAATACTACTTCGAAACGCGGGTAATCTACATCGGACATCAACATCAAGCGCGAATCGTGATTTTCGCCAACGAAATTTTGCTTTTTGGCGCTTGCTTCTAATTGGAAACGCTTCAGGTAATAGAATTTTTGTTCGGCATCCCACAGTGCCACCGACAAAACTTTGTTATTATCGAACTTCTCGATAACCAAAATATCTTTTTCGTAATGATTATTCAGGTCGAAGTTCGAAGTGTAAAAATCGCCTTTCGACGACACCACTAAAATCAAATCCTCGCTCAGAAATTCACCCAGATACTCGCCGCGATTATCGTAATTGAGGCGCAATACATCGCGGTCGAACCACACCTGACGACCACCAAGTGTAGAACCACCCTTTTGTTTCAACGCAATTTTCTGCACTTCATTTTTAGTTAGCAAATTACCCAACGACTGGCGACCTTTGATGGCAATATCGCTGAAATCTTTTTCGAAAACAAGTTTAAACAATCTGGGTTTGGGTTTAAGCGTTACGCGTATCACTTCTGCCTCAGCATTCGGGTTCGACGTAAAATAGAGCACTTTCGAGCCGGCTGTTCCCTGCGTAATGTCGTATTCCTTATCGCGCGTGATGCCATTTACTGCAAAGCGTTTGATATAAACCTGTCCAACTTTTCCATCGCGATACACCACATTGTAAACCGTTCGTTTATCGTTTTTCTTAAACACATCTAAGTGCAAAATATTTTTACCAACAAACTGCTTATCAGCCACTTTCACAACCTTATATTTTCCATCTTTAAAGAAAATAATAATATCATCCATATCGGAGCAGTTGCACACAAACTCGTCTTTGCGTAATGCGGTACCAATAAAACCCTCGTTGTAGTTTACATATAGTTTTTCGTTGGCTTCCACCACTTTAGCAGCCACAATGGTTTCAAAATTACGAATTTCGGTACGGCGTGGAAAATCTTTTCCATATTTAGCCTTCAAATTTTCGAACCACGAAATGCTGTATTCTACCAAATGCTCAAGATGAAAAACCACTTCGTCAATCTTTTTTTGCAACGAAATAAGCGTATCATTTGCCTTGTCGGTATCGAATTTAGTGATACGCATCATTTTTATTTCTAACAATTTCAAAATATCTTCACGCGTTACCTCACGGATAAAATCTTTTTTGTACGGCTCTAATCGTTTGTCGATATGTGCAATAACCTCGTCCTGCGAAGTACTTTCTTCAAAACCTTTATCTTTGTAAATGCGGTTTTCTATAAAAATCTTTTCGAGCGAGGTAAAGAACAATTGCTCCTGCAATTCCGCTTTCTGAATTTCCAACTCAGCCTGCAACAAATCCATCGTATGGTCGGCCGAAATGCGCAACATTTCGCTCACGCCCATAAAGCGTGGTTTATTGTTGTGAATCACACAGCAGTTAGGCGAAATACTCAGCTCGCAATCGGTAAAAGCATATAGCGCATCAATAGTTTTGTCCGATGAAATACCCTGCTGCAAGTGTACCAAAATTTCTACATTTGCCGACGTATTATCGTCCACTTTTCGGATCTTAATTTTCCCCTTTTCGCTGGCTTTAATAATTGATTCAATTAGCTTAGAGGTATTGGAACCAAATGGAATTTCGGTGATAGCCAGTGTTTTATTGTCGATTTTACTAATGGTGGCACGTACTTTTACAGCTCCTCCACGCTCTCCATCGTTGTATCGGGCAACGTCAATGGATCCTCCGGTCTGAAAATCGGGAAAAAGCACAAAGTCTTCGCCACGCAGATGCGCCACGCAGGCATCACACAATTCGTTGAAGTTATGCGGAAGAATTTTTGAATTTAAACCCACAGCAATACCCTCCACACCTTGCACCAGTAACAACGGAAACTTTACAGGTAGAGCAATTGGTTCCTTATTTCGTCCATCGTACGACGAGCGCCATTCGGTGGTTTTAGGGTTAAAAACAGTTTCGAGAGCAAATTTCGAAAGTCGCGCTTCGATATAACGCGGAGCAGCAGCTCCATCGCCAGTAAGTATATTTCCCCAGTTTCCCTGACAGTCAATGAGTAAATCTTTTTGACCTAACTGTACCAACGCATCGCCTATGGAAGCATCGCCATGTGGGTGAAACTGCATAGTGTGACCAACGATGTTAGCCACTTTATTGTATCGACCATCGTCCAACCGCTTCATCGAATGCAAAATACGGCGCTGTACAGGTTTTAGTCCGTCGTAAATATCGGGCACAGCACGTTCCAGAATTACATAGGAAGCATAATCCAAAAACCAGTTTTGGTACATACCCGAAAGATGATGCTTAATGGCATCGTCGGATATTTTAGGAACTTTATAGTTTGAATGTCCATCGATTTCGGACACTTCCAGCTGTTCGTCAGTGCCTTCAGTATTCTCCTGTTCGTTTTCAGCGTCAATAATTTCGTCGGTACTCATGGTCAATATAGTTGCTTTTGGATGTGTTTTTGGAATCAACCCACAAAAATATAAAAAAAAATCAACAATAAAGCGGCGTTTTGAATTCAAATATTGTATTTTTGCAAAAATATAAAAAGAGGATTGCTATGAAAATAAAAATATTTACCCTGTTTTTTGCAGTTTTACTATCATTAGCAAATTCCGATGCGGTTGTAAAGTATTACTTTTATGTGCAGTTGGCCAATAAAAATAATACGCCCTACTCACTTTCAACACCATCCGAATATCTTTCGGCACGAGCTATAGCCCGACGAGCCAGTTTTAATATTGCCATCGACTCGACTGATTTACCTGTAAATGCAACTTATATTTCGCAAATTGCCAACAAAGGTGTAACGATACATTGCCGCAGCAAATGGATGAATGGCGTTACTGTGCTAACTTCCGATTCATCTGTTATGAGTCAGGTACGCTCGTTGCCGTTTGTGAAATGGGCAAAATACACAGGTAAAATTGATGTGGCTCAACTCACAAAACCGCAAAAATCGAAATACGAATCGCATGTTTACAATTACGGTTCAGCAGCCACACAGCTCAATCAGGTAAATGCATCGTATTTGCATAATTTGGGTTATACGGGTAAAAATATACATGTGGCAGTGCTCGATGCCGGTTTTACCAATGTCAATATAAACCACGGATTCGACAGCTTACGTTTGCAAGGCAGATTGTTGGGAACAAAAGATTTTTCGGAACCAACTCCGAATATTTACAATTCGGATACGCATGGTGCTAATGTATTGTCCATTATGACAGGTAATTTACCAAATAAATACTTGGGAGCTGCTCCACATGCCTCATTTTGGCTTATTCGTACCGAATATAGTCCTTCGGAATATGAAAGTGAAACCGACTTTTGGGTGGCAGGCATTGAGTTTGCCGATAGTGTGGGAGCCGACGTTGCTAACTCTTCGCTTGGATACACCACTTTCGACGACCCTGCCATGAATTATACATACTCAAATATGAACGGTACGCACTCGCACGCCAGCCGTGCTGCCACAATAGCTGCTCAAAAAGGAATAATTGTATGTAACAGTGCCGGAAACGAAGGGAATAAAGCATGGCATTACATTGGCGTACCGGCAGATGCCGATGGAATTGTTAGTGTAGGTGCTGCTACATCGACAGGCGAACCGAGCAATTTCACGTCTTATGGTCCAACGTCCGATAATCGCCAAAAACCCGATTTGAGTGCTATGGGAACTGCTACAGCCTACATAAACACTTCAGGTGGATTGCAAGCCGGAGATGGCACATCCTACGCTTCGCCTATAATGTCTGGTATGTTTGCCTGTTTTTTACAGTATGCCAAAACGAACTTTAGCAATTTTAGCATTCAAACCTTAATACAATCGGTCAAACAAAGCGCCAATCTGTACATCAATCCGACCTACCGTCTTGGCTATGGTATTCCGAATTTTCAGACATCCTGTGCCTATCTGCAAACAATGATTGATGTTGTACAAACCGACCAAACAGTACGAATATTTCAAAACAGAGCCAGTAAATTGCTGATTCTAAACACACAAATCGACGAAGAAATAACTGTATCGCTTTATTCGCTCTCCGGAATTACGCTTTACAGAACAGTAACCACGAACAAACATACTCACATTTCGACTGCGGGTTATGCCAACGGTGTTTACATATTGCAAGTTTCGGGAACTGGTGTAAACGAAACCAAAAAGATTATAATAGATTAAGAATTATTGCTCATTATTCCTTGTTACAAAACTTGCACCGAGCAA
>DYSC01000210.1 GCA_020726365.1 Porphyromonas sp. | reverse complement strand
CAAATTGAGAATCTCGAAATAGCTGTTTATACTAAAAAACAGAATGATTTTATTTCATTAACAGATATGGCAAGGTTTAAAAATGCTGAAACTACAGGATTAGTTATTTCTCACTGGCTAAGTACCAGATATACTGTTGAGTTTATGGGATTATGGGAACAAATCAACAACCCTGATTTTAATGTTACTGAATTCAGTAACATTAAAAATGAAAGTGGGAGTAATGGTTTTGTTTTATCTGCTAAACAATGGATTGAGAAAACCAATGCAATTGGAATAATTTCTAAAACTGGCAGATATGGAGGTGGTACTTTTGCTCATAAAGATATTGCTTTTGAGTTTGGTTCGTGGATTTCGCCTCAATTCAAATATTACTTGATTAGAGAATTCCAACGCCTTAAAGAAGATGAAAACGACCGTCTTAAATTAGACTGGAACCTTCAACGCACACTTGCCAAAGTTAATTATCATATCCACACCGATGCAATTAAAGAAAATCTAATCCCTGCCGAATTAACAAAGCAACAAATAAGTTTTGTGTATGCCAACGAAGCCGATATGCTGAATATGGCATTATTTGGAACAACTGCACTACAGTGGAGAAACGAAAATCCAAATGCTGACGGGAATATAAGGGACATGGCCACAATCGAACAATTGGTTGTTCTTTCAAATATGGAAAGTATAAATGCCGTATTGATACATCAGGGTTTGCAGCAAAGTGAAAGATTGGTGCAATTAAACAGAATTGCGATTACACAAATGAAATCATTGCTTGGGAATAATAACCTAAAGAAACTTAAATAAAATGACAGCAGAACAAATAAAATCGAATATAAAATCTGCGATACAAGCATTTGCAGAAGGCAATTTAACCGAAAATAGTATTGAACTTTTTGAAAAGTTAGGCTATGTAACCGAACGCCGTGCCCCTTTGCATAAACCTACATTCGCCGAATTTAAAGATACTTACATTGGCGACAAAAAGTTTGATGAAGCCAAAGCAAAAACAAAAGATTGGAAATATGTTGATTTGCTTTTTCAACTATCAAAAGAAGAAATTCAGAAACAAGCATCATTATTCGACACCAAACAGGTTGACCGCACGGTTATTGAAACCTATTTGTTCTTCGCAATTGAATTAAGCCACGATGAGTACAGCCGTACCGAACTTTCAGTAATTACCCGTGAAGTAAACCGTTTGTTTCCTATGCCTGCAATGATACTTTTTAAGCATGGCAAAAAAATAACAGTATCTGCTATTAACCGCAGGTTGCATAAGCGTGACGAAAGCAAAGATGTTCTTGAAAAAGTTACATTGATAAAAGACATTATAATTGAAAATCCGCACCGTGCACATATTGAAATTTTGTTCGATATTTCGTTTGACGAACTTAGAAGCAAGCACCATTTCACCAATTTTGTTGAATTGCATAACGCATGGCAAAAAACACTCGACACCAAAGAACTCAATAAACGTTTTTACAGCGAACTATTTAACTGGTATTTGTGGGCTGTTCATTCGGTTCGTTTTCCGAATGATGTAAACGACGACAAAGACGATATGGTTTATAATTCGGAAAGCGTTATCCGGTTGCTTACCCGTTTGATTTTTGTTTGGTTTATCAAAGAAAAAAATCTTGTTCCCGATTCGCTGTTTGAATTGAAAAAGTTGAAAGATATTCTAAAAGACTTTAATCCTCAATCGGCAGAAACCTCAGTTTACTATCGGGCCATTTTGCAAAACCTTTTCTTTGCAACCCTTAATACCCCAATGGACAAAGATATTACAGACGAAAACAAAACCGAAAAACGCCGTTTTATTAATACCTTACCAAAAACAGGAAACGACCAATACCTCGACCAAACAAAATACCGTTACCAAAACTATTTTACAACACCCGATAAAGCCCTTGAATTATTTGCAAGCATACCTTTTTTAAATGGTGGCTTGTTTGAGTGCCTCGATTTTAAAGAAGGCAACAAGGAAATCCGTTTTGATGGTTTTAGCAGTACAGAGAAACGACAAGCGTTTGTTCCCGATAAATTGTTTTTTGCCGATGAATTTATACTGGATTTGAATGTTGAATATGGTACTAAAGGCAAAAACTACAAAGTAGAGGGTTTGATAAATATTCTCGACAGTTACAAATTTACCATTGCCGAAAATACACCGCTTGAAGAAGAAATTGC
>DYSC01000209.1 GCA_020726365.1 Porphyromonas sp. | reverse complement strand
TAATTTTTCGATTGCATGATTCATTCGGGGATTTGCCTGACTATAGATTATGATGTTTAATTTGTTGTTCGTATAATCGGGCAAAATATCTGCTGTAGAGTTTATCAGGCTTTTTGCCAAAGCCCTTTTCTCATTGGTGTCCTTTTTAAAGTTCACAGCCAACAGGTTGGCAAAAGAAGTTTCTGCCCGGTAACATATCATTTTGATAGTGTTTTGGAAGCGTTTACTTTCGATATTTAGTTTGGTGTATTTTATATGCTCAGGCATATCTTTTATCTTCATCCGAGAGGGTGTTTTTGTTCTTTTTGCCAATAGCTCTTTCTCTTGCATTCCCAATATTTGCAGTTCTTCCCTAACTTTTGCCTGTTCTTTCAGGTAATGGTTGGCTTTGTCCAGGGTGTCTTTAATATTGCTTTCCATCAGCTCGAACAAGAGAGCCTTTTTCCGACTTATTTTTTCTCTTAATTTGCCAAGTTTATAGGTTAGGTTACTGTACTCAGGATTGTTTACTGTGAATTCGCCATCTATTTGTTCTACTGCATATTGCAACATTCTGTCGAAGTCGTAATCCTGCCGCATATACTTGAAAAAATTTTCCTGTGTCCATCGGGCAAACATGAATAAGGCTACCATCAGCAGGGAAAGTTTTTTGTTGGTGGTAATAACGCTTGTTTGATGCCCATCGGATAAACGCCTTATCTCGCGCATGAATACCCCGTTCAGTTCGACTGTTTTTTCCGCGAGTTGCATCTTGGTTGTATTCCCCTCAATTTCAACTTTATATTCCGCAAAATCGTTTTCATCCCAGAGGTCATTTACATTTTTTCGGTAGGTAAGCACCGCAATCTGGTAATTGTTCCATAGTTTTTGAAAGAAAACCGGGCTGTAGGCTTCGCGATCGAAAACAACCGTGAAGCGTGGAAGGTCAGGGTCATTCCCCAGTTCTTGTTCGCTGTATTTGCAGGACATTTCACTACGCAGAGTGGGGATGATGTGTTTGTCCAACATTTCGAGCAATTTCTCGTTTACCTGGCCTGTTATATAAAAATAGGGCATACCGTTTTTGTCGTTTATCCAAAATTCCTGCATCCCGGGCAAGCAAAGTTTCTGCCGTGAAACATGTTTCTTCCCTAATTTGGCCTGGTATCCGTTGTAAACCTGAACGTGTCCGTCAATATAGTAAAAATCGTTTTCCCCTGTCAGTGACCACTGGTTGGCCAGAGCCATGTTCCATTCACCGGATTTTTGTTGTGAACATATTTCAGCTAATTTCCCCCTAAAGCATTTGGCTTCGGGAACACGGTCGAGCCCCATGATCTTACCAAATTCGCCAGGACTGTAATACTTTAGTTGTTCGGGGTTTTTTATCCTTCGCAAGTACATGAAGGACAGAAACAAAATAACAAAATCAATATAATAGTACCCCTTGGCTAACTCTTGGTAGTAGCTGCGGAAACTGAACAATCCGGTTTGTTCCAAAAACGGTAAAAGCAACAATACCCCGGCTCCGGATACGCTTTGGCAAGGCTCAAATTGTATTGGAGTTGTTTCAATCCGATGGGTGGCGGCTAATGCCCTTTCTTCAACTCTTGTCGCTGCTGTGCCTATAAGATGCGAAGCAAGTATGTCCTGTTGGTTGCGATCACATGGTTGGCTTGCTATTGAATGTACAGCTATTGGACATCCTTTTTTTTTAAACTGCCTTGCTTTATATGGTAACGTATGGCTCCCTCGGTTACCCCTAGTTGTTTTGCAACGCTAACTACCGGAATGGATTCATCGAGCAAACCCTGTGCTTCAAGAAGCTTATCAGGGGTGAACTTATGAGCATCATTTTTTTTGTCGGGCCTATTGAAAAACCACTTAGCACTTTTTAAGCGCAGTGTCTTGGCATAGCGTTGCATGTTGCGATTGCTCACACCTAATGCAAGCGAAAGTTCTGTAGCTGTGCACAAGTTGGTGGTTGTCAAATTTGCCACGATAAATCGATAACCGTTCAAATCATTTTTGTCATGACAGTATATAGGAGAACCGTTATGTAAATAGTAAACAAAACTGTCCTTCTCAAAAAAACCAACACTCGCATTGATTAACTTGGTCGACTGCGGAAAAATAGGAAGCTGCATCTGCATAACCTTTGTCTTTTATGCAAATATGCGACTTTTTGATTTACGATTAAATCCCTCTAACTTGCTGATTTATAAAAGGCGGGTCTGGAGTTCTGAA
>DYSC01000065.1:11047-12259 GCA_020726365.1 Porphyromonas sp. | reverse complement strand
GGAATTACCAACCGAGATTAAAAGCAAATACAGCCAATTGGTTACACCGGATAATTGTGAGAAGTATAATACACAAAAGGTGGAGGAATAGAGAAAAAACAGCAATTTTACTTAAACACTGCTCCAAATTCATTCAGCGCGTCTATAAGCGTTTTATTTTCGGCGGGTGTGCCTACTGTTATGCGGAGGCTATTCTCACAAAGCGATACAGAGCTTCGGTTGCGAACAATAATGCCTTTGTTTACTAACCAATTATAGGTAATGTTGGCATTGTCTACTTTGGCAAGTACAAAGTTGGCATCGGTAGGATAAATATGCTTTACTAATTCCAACTTTGTGAGTTTATTTATTAATTGCCCACGTTCTGCAATAATAGTTTCCACCCATTTAGATGTTTGCGAAGCGTTTGCCAATATTTTTTTGGCATGTTCCTGTGTCAGGATATTAATGTTGTAAGGATATTTAATTTTATTCAGCACGTCAATCACTTCTACCGAGGCAAAAGCCATTCCAAGTCGGATAGCGGCACTTCCCCATGCTTTGGAAAGCGTTTGAAGTACTACCAAATTGGGATATTGCGCAATGTACGACGTAAAACTTTGTTTTGCTGAAAAATCGATATAGGCTTCATCCACCACTACAATGCCACGAAACCATTGCAATACTTTCAGAATCTCATCCGTATTCAGACTGTTTCCCGTTGGGTTGTTGGGTGAGCAAAGCCAAATTATTTTTGTATTCAGGTTGGCCGAATCAATTAATTTAAATGCCTCAATATCAAAGTTATCATTCAGCAACACTTTGCGATATTCCACATCATTTACCGCAGCACACACTTTGTACATGCCGTAAGTTGGTTCAATAGCCACCACATTGTCGCGGCGTGGTTCGCAAAAAGCACGATACAGCAAATCGATTGGCTCGTCGCTACCGTTACCCAAAAAGATATTTTCGACAGGCACATTTTTCACTTTCGAAATAGCCGTTTTCACGTCCAACTGCAAAGGGTCAGGATAGCGGTTATAGGGTCCGTTATACGGGTTTTCGTTCGCATCCAAATACACCGAAGCCTCTCCTTTAAACTCGTCGCGTGCGCAAGAGTAAGGTTGCATGTTTTTTATGTTTTCGCGTAATAATTCGAAAATATTCATTTTATTTGTCTGTTTAATCAACTTATTGTCACATCATCACATTATCACATCATCACATTAT
>DYSC01000065.1:0-10947 GCA_020726365.1 Porphyromonas sp. | reverse complement strand
CACATTATTATCTTCTTTCTGCCTTTACTCGTTCTTCTTGTTCATTGTCGATACGAATTTTTACTGCATTGCTATGTGCTTGTAATTCTTCGTTTTCGGCCATCAATATAATAGCATTGCTGAGGTTAGTAAGTCCTTCTTTTGATAATTGCTGAAACGTAATTTTTCGTACAAAACTATCTAAATTTACACCACTATAGGCTTTGGCATATCCATTGGTAGGCAATGTGTGGTTTGTTCCAGAGGCATAATCGCCGGCACTTTCGGGACTGTAATTACCCAGAAAAACCGAACCGGCGTTGCTGATATTGGCTGCCACGCCGTTGTGGTAATGTGTCGAAATTATTAAATGCTCAGGTGCGTATTCGTTGGTCATTTCTACGGCTTCTTCCAATGTTTTAACTACAATTATTTTGCTGTGAGTCAATGCATTCGTCGCAATTTCTTTACGTGGAAGTTGTTCTAACTGCAATTCGATTTGTTCCTGCACTTTTTCAACTAAATCCTCATCTACCGTAATCAGAATAGCCTGACTATCAACACCGTGTTCGGCCTGCGAAAGCATGTCGGCAGCCACATAAGCGGGATTGGCGGTATTGTCGGCCAATACTTCTACTTCCGATGGTCCGGCAGGCATATCAATAGCCACATCGCGCAGCGAAACCAACTGTTTGGCAGCAGTTACGTATTGATTTCCGGGACCGAAAATTTTATACACTTTAGGTACAGTTTCGGTACCGTAAGCCATTGCGGCAATTGCCTGTGTACCACCAATTTTGAAAATGCGATGAACGCCTGCAATTTTAGCAGCATACAATACAGCCGGATGCACTTTTCCTTCGGCATTGGGAGGTGTGCAAAGAATAATTTCTTTACATTCGGCGATGGAAGCCGGAATGCCCAACATCAATACAGTCGAGAATAGTGGTGCAGTGCCACCCGGCACATACAATCCGACCTTTTCGATGGCAACCGCTTTTTGCCAGCAAAGCACGCCAGGCGATGTCTGAATTTCGGGTAAATCCTGTTGCTGTTCCACATGAAATTTCCAAATATTCCGACGCGCCATTTCGATAGCCTGTTTCAGTTGTCTCGAAACGAGCGTCTCTGCTTCAGCCATTTCCTCTTTTGTAACTTCGAACGATTCGAGCGTTACTTTATCAAATTTAGCTGTGTAAGTTCGCACCGCTTTGTCGCCATTCTTTTTTACATCGTCGAGTACAAGCTGTACCGTTTCGAAAAGTTGTGTGCTATCAAAAACCGGACGAGCAAGCAATTCAGCCCATTGTTCGCGAGGTGGATATTTGTAAACCTGCATTTAATTTGTTGTATAATGATTTCAGGCTGCAAAAATAATCAAAAAAAATCAGAACTTAACTACAAACTCGGCCACAAACTTATTGTCGGCTAAATGACCATCTTTCCAGAAGTAACGTTCGTAATTCTGTCGGTGCTAAAAGGTACTTTTTGTTGTCCGATAGTAAAATTCCAGTTTTTTTGAGGTTGCAGACGAACGTACGCATCTAACATTTTAGTTTTTCCTTCGTCCGACAAATCTATTTCGGCTTTGTAAGAAGTAATAGGCGAAAACTTGCCGCGAACACTAAATCGTGCGTTACGAACCTGAAAACGATGTTCGTCGATAGCAGAAAAATATTCATATTTTGCACGTATAGTTCCTTCTACGCGCGGTACAAATAAATCTTTTTTGTCGTTCTCGTCAGCTGACAAATTAAATACCAATAAAGAAAAAAAATATAAAAACAGTGATTTTTGAAAATTTCGATGCATAAAAAACGCTATTTATAATTGTTGGTGAAAATTCTCCCATTTTTGAAATAATACTTCCATACTGTCTAATACAATATCTGCTCCGCTATCCCACAATACTTTTTCGTCGAGCGGACCTGTATTAACGGCTATTACAAATAGTCCGGCTGCCTTTGCCGATTCTACCCCTAAAGGCGCATTTTCGACAACAGCTACTTCAGAGCGTATAAAACCCGACTTTTTTAATGTCTGCAAATAGGGTTCGGGGTGTGGTTTGCACTGTGTAACGTCGAAAGCCGTTACCATTCGCTCTTTTTTAAAAATACTCGGGAAATGAACCTGTAAACCATCTAATAAACTTACCTGACCTGAGCCGGTTACCAAAAATATTTGAAGTCCCTGATTTTTTACCTTTTGTAGTAGTTCGCGTGCGTAAGGCATAACGGATGACTGCCCATACGATTCGAAATAGCGCGACTTAATGCGATATATTTCCTGCTTTTCGTCCTCTGTTGCATCGCGTCCATACTCGCGGTTGAACGCTAAATCGATGGTGGAGTGCCCTGTACGACCTTCATTCATATAACATTCGTATTCACTAAAATGTATTCCAATATCACGCATAGCATTTGTCCATGCACGGGCATGATACTTCATGGAGTCGAACAGAACGCCATCCATATCGAAAAAAATAGCTTTGGGAGTAAATTCGGAGAAATTATTTGTGGAAATAAACTTTTGAATAGCTGTTTCAAACATATTTTTTCTTTTACTGACAAATAGCGCAGCCTTCGCATTTCGAAAGTTCGCCACGCAAACGTTTTTCAACCAACAGTTTCATTCGGTCTTTCAATGCATCTATACGAATATCTTCAATAACATCTGCTGTGAAAGCAAACATTAAGAGCAAGCGGGCTTCTTTTTCGGGAATGCAGCGCTGGCGCATGTAAAACATTGCAGACTCATCTAACTGACCTATAGTTGCTCCGTGTGAACATTTTACATCGTCGGCATAAATTTCCAACTGTGGTTTAGTGCGCATTTTGGCTGTTCGATTTAGCAAAATGTTTTTATTGGTCTGAAATGCTGTTGTTTTCTGCGCATCGCGAGCCACATATAATTTACCTGTAAAAGCACCTTTGGATACATCGTCGAGCACATATTTAAACAATTCCCGACTATTACAATTTGGTTTGTTGTGAATTATAGAAGTGAAATTATCTACATGCTGATTTTTATCCCCAATCACCATACCTGCCAAGGTTGTATCGCAATGTTCGCCATTTACATCAATTTCTATCGTATTGCGAGTCAAGCCATTATGCAAAGTTATGATATTTACTAACACATTCGACGATTCCTTTTGGTCGATAAATAAAGTTGATAGGTTGGTTGTTTTATTGTGCGTATTTTCTAATTTGTAATGCTCGTAACTTGCTCGGTCGGACACAAAAACTTCGGTTATGCGGTTGGTTAAAAACTTTACATTGTCCATGGTGTGGTCGCAAATCAATAGTTGCGCTTTGGCTCCTTCTTCGAGTATAATCAGGTTATGACTATTAGCCATATAATCTACATCCGAACGCATAATGTTTACCAACTGTACAGGCTTGTCAAGTTGTACATTTTTAGGTATATACATAAAAAATCCATCTTGTGCAAAAGCACCATTGAATGCCACAAGTCCATCATTTTTATCGGCACTTATTTTCCCAAAATAATCCTTCACCAATTCAGGATGTGATTTCGAAACTTCACTTACACTCCCAATAATAACACCTGCGGGTAAATCTGCGTTTCGTTTTTCATTTATAGGATAAAAGCCATCGTTCACTACAAAATATAAATAAGAGTGAATACTTGGTACATCGCATGTAAAAACCTCGTAAGGATTTACAGGCATTTTCAATCTATTAATGTTCAAACCATAATCAACCGACAGCGCTTCGGTAATGTCGGTGTACTTGTAATTTTCGAGTTTGGTAGAGGGAAATCCCAGCGCTTTGAATTTCGCAAACGAAGCATCACGTCCGGCATTCATCACATCCGAGGAGTGTAACTTTATAGTTTCGCGATGTGAGTTGTATATTTCTATGTAAGAAGATTCCAAGCCCCCTAAATCCCCCTTAGGGGACTTATTGTTAGCTTCGTATAGTATTTCTTTATTATTCATTTTCTAAAAAATATTCAAAAGTTCAAAATAGAGAATTGGAAAAAAGTCCCATACGGGGGATTTAGGGGGCTGATTCCACTTCCTGTTTAATCCAATCGTAGCCTTTTTCTTCTAATTCGAGTGCCAATGTTTTATCACCCGATTTTACAATGCGACCGTCGTAAAGTACATGCACAAAATCAGGTACAATATACTCTAATAAACGTTGGTAGTGCGTAATAACGATACTTGCATTTTCGGACGATTTTAGTTTGTTGACACCATTAGCTACAATACGAAGCGCATCAATGTCGAGTCCAGAATCTGTTTCATCCAAAATGGATAATTTAGGTTCGAGCATAGCCATTTGGAATATCTCGTTGCGTTTTTTTTCACCACCCGAAAAACCTTCGTTTACCGAACGATTTGTCAGCTTATTATCCATTTCTACCAATTCTTTTTTCTCACGCATCATTCGTAAAAAGTCGGTAGCCGAAACAGGTGGTAACCCGCGATACTTGCGCTGTTCGTTTATGGCTGTGCGCATAAAGTTTACCATACTCACACCCTGAATTTCTACCGGATACTGAAAACTCAGAAAAATGCCTTCGTTGGCACGTTCTTCAGGAGCAAGTTCCAATAAATTTTTTCCCAAAAAAGTAACTTCGCCGTGGGTAACTTCGAAAGCGGGATTACCCGTAAGTACCGACGAGAGTGTTGATTTTCCAGCACCGTTTGGTCCCATTATAGCGTGTATCTCGCACGGACGAACAGTCAGGTTCAGTCCTTTTAATATTTCCTTGCCATTAATATTGGCATGTAAGTTCTTAATTTCTAACATAATTATCCTACACTTCCTTCAAGCGTTATTTGTAATAGTTTTTGTGCTTCCACGGCAAATTCCATGGGTAATTTATTTAATACTTCCTTGGCATAGCCATTTACGATTAATCCTACCGCATCTTCGGTTGAAATACCGCGTTGGTTGCAGTAAAATATTTGATCTTCACTGATTTTCGATGTCGTTGCTTCGTGTTCCACAATGGCGGTTTCGTTATTCACTTCCATATTAGGAAATGTGTGTGCTCCACATTTGTCGCCAAGCAGCAAACTGTCGCATTGCGAAAAGTTACGGGCATTTTCGGCGTTAGCACCCACACGTACCAAACCACGATAGCTGTTGTTACTCACACCTGCCGAAATTCCTTTTGATAGAATATGGCTGCGGGTGTTTCGACCTAAGTGAATCATTTTTGTTCCAGTATCGGCTTGTTGATGGTGGTTAGTAACCGCTACCGAATAAAATTCAGCCGACGAATTGTTGCCCTGCAAAATGCAGCTTGGGTATTTCCATGTAATTGCCGAGCCGGTTTCTACTTGCGTCCACGAAAGTTTGGAATTTTCGCCTTTGCAAATGCCGCGTTTTGTAACAAAATTATAAACACCACCTTTGCCGTTTTTGTCGCCAGGGTACCAGTTTTGAACAGTGGAGTATTTCACCTCCGCATTTTTCATAACTACAATCTCTACAATTGCAGCATGCAACTGATTTTCATCGCGGGTAGGCGCCGTACAGCCTTCCAAATAAGACACATAACTATCCTCATCAGCTACAATTAATGTGCGTTCAAACTGTCCGGTATTTACAGCATTAATACGGAAATAGGTCGACAATTCCATTGGGCAACGTACGCCTTTGGGAATATACACAAACGAGCCATCGCTGAAAACTGCCGAATTAAGCGCAGCATAAAAATTATCCGACACGGGTACTACCGACGACATGTATTTTTTAATCAAATCGGGGTGATGTTCCACCGCTTCGCTGAATGAACAAAAAATTATTCCTTTTTCGGCTAATGTTTCTTTAAAAGTAGTTTTTACCGATACCGAATCCATTACTGCATCTACCGCAATGCCCGATAGAGCCATCTGTTCTTCGAGCGGTATCCCCAATTTGTTGAATGTTTTCAATAATTCAGGATCTACTTCGTCCAAACTTTTAGGACTCGATTTTGGAGCTGCATAATATGAAATACTTTGATAATCAATTTCAGAAATTTGTAAATGCGCCCATTCGGGCATTTTTAGTGTTTTCCAATGTCGAAAAGCATTTAATCTGTATTCCAGCATCCATTCCGGTTCCTTTTTCTTTGCCGAAATAATACGCACCACATCTTCGTTTAGCCCCACGGGGATTATATCGGTTTCAATATCAGTAGTGAAACCATATTTGTAATCGGATGAGGTAACTTCGTGTAATATATCTTCTGCCATAAAAAATTTTAATAAAACATAGTTTATAATTCAAAATTCATTTTCAAAAATGAATCTAATTCTTATTCAAAAAAACAGCTCGCAAAGTTATAAAAAAAATAAGGTTTTTTCATTTCAATTCCGTCTCTGTTTTGTATTATGGCCTAATAACATTCAATTTGTGTGGTTTGTTTAATGTAAAATCATTTTTTTGATATTTCAGTCAGTATTTAGAATAGGGATAATACTTCATAATGTAATTTTTTTGCCTTTAATGCTATTAATTAGTTATCGATTTAGCAGTTAAAATCATTAATAAATACTAAATGCACTTGTTCATCTAACTATATAGTATTATATTTGCAAACTGTTCATTTTTAATTATTTGCAGCAAGATTTTTTGTAGCAATTTGTAATACTAATTGCTACAAATTTTCCGCATTTTAGGATTTATTGCCTTTTTGAGCAAAAATAATGAACAATGAGCTAACTGGATTGTTTGGAAATTATAGGTTATTAGTCTTTTGGAAAAGTTTAAATTTACCATTATGAATCCTTTTTACAGAAAATTAAAATTTATTGTTGTTGGAGCGACAGCCTTTTTTGGGGTGAGCGTTTCAAGTATTACTGCGCAAACATCAATTACGGCAATAGGTACTACGGTAACTCAAAATTTTAATTCATTAACGCCTGCAGGCTCGTGGACAAATGCTTCTACTTTACCCGTTTGGTATGCGTTAGGAAGTGCTTCTATCAGCTCCTTTATTCTAAACGATGGAAATAATGTAACAGCAAACTCGTTGTCGTCTTTTGGTAGCACCGGAACTCCCGAAGATCGAGCTTTAGGCATAGTGCCAGGTGGTTCGAATGGAGCTGTGAGTTATTATGGTTGGCGATTGAAAAATACAATGGCATCAACAACCATAAACACTATTAGCATAACATGGACTCTTGAGCAATGGCGCGTAACAAGTTCTGGTTCACAGTCATTGGTTATCTATTATCAAATTTCTCAGAGTGCTATAGGCTCAATCGTATCTGGAAATCTTACAAACTCAGGCCTTTTACAGGCATCTCCTCGAACACTTGGAGGTGGAACCGCCATCGATGGTAATGCTGTAGGCAACAGAGTTACAGCTACTCAAACCTTAAATGTAAACGTCCCCCCTGGTTACGAAATTTTAATATGTTGGGGTAATACTAAAGCTCCATCAAACCATTTGATGGCTGTTGATAACGTTAGTATAGTAGCTAAAGCTGATCAAACGATAAGCTTTGATGCTTTGCCGGTAAAAACATTTGGTGATGCTAATTTCAATATTAATGCTACCGCAACAAGTGGATTAACCGTTGCATTTAGCAGTGATAATTCAAACGTTGCAACCGTATCTGGAAGCAACTTAACTATACATGGACCTGGACAGTCCACAATTACAGCTTCTCAGGCTGGCAATAGCAATTATAATGCTGCACCTATACAAACTCAGGTTTTTTCGGTGAATCCATCCAAACCTATTGCTAAAAATGCCACCAATATATCTACAACCTCGTTTACAACCAACTGGACAGCTAATAACGGCTTAAATGATGCAGCCACATCCTATATAATTGAGTATACAACGGATAAAAATTTTGATTCTTACAATTTTGAAGAGTCAACTCTTAAAACGAAACAAATAAGTGGTTTGTCTGAAAATTCAATTTATTACTATCGGATTTATAGCTTTACCGACCCTTTGTACAGTGATTACACTGAAGCATTTGCCATTACCACTGGTACCGATTATGTAACTGTTAATTCTGGGAATTGGGATACAGGTACTAACTGGGATGTAGGTAATATTAAAAACATTGCCAACAGTATTACTGTCAGACATCCTATTACGCTAAACACCTATAGAGAATCTGTAACTACTAATAAACTTGTTATAGAATCTGGAGGAAAACTCACTACCAATCAAAAAATACTTGTAACCAACGAATTAATAATAGAAGTAGCAGCAGATGGTACTGCCGGTCAGATATTAAACACAAATAATATAATAATTGGTAGCAACGCCAAAATTACTGTTCGCAAAACATTTGCTTCTGGTTGGAATTTTATCGGGTTTCCATTTGCTGTTACTTCTTCGAATGTATTTAAAGCTTCGGATGGTTCTTCGCTAACTTGGGGTGATTTGAATTCAGGTTTAGATTATATTGTGCAACAATACGATGGAGCTGGGCGGGCATCAGCAGCAACAGCTGTTTACGATGGTGCAGGTTTACATTGGACAAATGTTTCCACCAAAGAATTTACTGCTAAAAAAGGATATATTGTTTATAATAACTACGGAGGTGCTATTGATTTTACATGTGGAGGTAGCGAAATTGGTTCATTTTTTAGCACAAGTGGTGCAACAGTTCCTACCATACTACCAGCTTCATCCATGCCCGAACACTCGTATTGGAATTTAGTGGCAACACCATTGTCGAGCATTTTTAACTTAGGCGCTACAAGTCCGAGTGCTACTTATTACGCTTACAACGGAACTAATTATTTACCAGCATTAGCAGGAGAGTTTTTAGACGTACAACCTTTTGCTTCATTTTTCTTGCAAGCTTCTTCCACTTCTATAAGTTTTGCCAATGCCGGACGAAAAGTATCAGCAGCTACACGAAATGAACAAGTGATAGTAGATGACATTCGTCTTACTTTAAGCAATGGAAATGCTACTTACAACGATTTAATGCGTATTCGTTTGCAAGAGGGAGCTAATCCTGCTTACGAAATTGGAACTGATGCGGCTAAAATGTTGGGCATGAATCCTAATGTGTCGTATATCTACACCAAAGTAAATAATACTGGTTTAGCTATCAATACGTTACCAAAAACAATTTTTGAAGTAGAATTGACTACAAAATTTGCTTCGACTGGAAATTACAGTATCTCTATTTCGGATATAGAAAATGTTCAGAGCTATTCGGCAATAATATTGATTGATAAAACCACTGGTAATCGTACCGATTTGTTGGCTGTTGGTAGCTACAATTATAATGTAACTGCTGCAGGAACTGTAAATCGTTTTAAAGTGCAATTGGCTCCAAAAATCACAACAGGAGTAAGCATTTCCGACGATCAAAGCATTCGAATTTCTACACAACAAAATGAAGCAATCATTTTGGGCTTAACAGATGCCACGCAAATAAGAGTATTCGATACTACCGGAAAAACCGTTTTTAGTGGTTTAGTAAATGATGGCGAACCTATAAAGTTCGAAAATAAGGGTTTGTATATTTTCGAAATTGCAACTCCCAAAAAAACAATACAAATTAAATCGTTCGTTCGATAAAATTATTTAAACAAAGAAATGAAAAACAGTAAAATCATAGTTTTTCTAATAGTTGTGTTATTTTCTGCATCAAAAGTATTTAGCCAACTTTTGCCTGGTGATCCTGGATATACGGGAGCAGGAGGCTCATCGGTACCTTTGGATGGAGGTATTTTGTTGGTTCTTTTGGCTGCTGGCGGTATTGGCGCATCGCTGTTTGCAAAAAGCAAGAAAAAAGACAAATAAAAAGTTCTACATCACTCTAAATCCTCATCTCCCAAACCCGCTCCTTGAGGAGAGAGTAAGAGAAGAGACGGAAAAAAAGAAAAAACAAAAATATAGTCTGATACGTGATTTAAAACACAGGTCAGACTTTTGTGTTTATAAAAGTTACATTGCTGATAAAGGAACTATAAATTTCAAAATATATGAATTTAAACAAAGCTACTGCTATAAAAATAATGCTATTTTTTGTAGGCTTAGTGTTGCTTTTTTGGTTTACAAAATCGACATTATACGATACTTCAATATATAAAAGCACACTAATTGGATATAGTGGAAGTATAGCAGCAGTATTGCAGTTTTTGTTTGGCAATTTTCAGTTCGACACCACTACCGGAAATATTATTTACGGGCATCAGACAATTAATGCTTTTAGTGGATTAGCCATTAAGTTTTATGCTCTGATTTTTGTCATTTTATTTTTCTTTCCACGTAAAGTTGGCAAAACTATACTTGTATTTTTAATTGCATCGATTGTGCTCTATTTGTTAGCAATGCTTCGCTTTGCAAACGATGTATTTGGTCATGCTAAATTGAGCAGTTTCTTTTTTACAGTAATAGTAAGCCTTAGGTATCTTACAGTTTATCTTGTGCTGAAATATAAAATTGATTTACATACTTCCTTAAAAAAATATTTTGACAGTATAGATGTCAAAGTACAAGCAGCATTTCATTTTTCGTTTCACAAATTGTTAATTATAGTAGCTTTAGTTTCGGCATTTGCCGGTTTTTTCGATTGGTTTTTGATTTCCGATTGGAATTTGTTTGTAGACGCACTTTCTTATTTGATACTATGGCTTAGTAATGCAATGCTTTGGATGCTGGGTTTTAGCGAAGCATATAGTTACGACAAATATATATTATTGGATAATTACTGGCTTTATTTGGGCACAAATTGTTTGGGTGTCGGACTTATGGTTGTGTTTAGTAGTTTGATAATGGCAATTCGTAGTCCAATAGCGAATAGGCTGGTATTTGTAGTGGTAGGTCTGTTTTTTTTAATTGTCATGAATGCTGTACGTATTGTAGGCATTTTACTGTTTATTTCGCAGAATAAAATTCCACAACATTTAATTGAAGACTATCACAATATGTCAAATAACTTCTTTTATCTGATTGTATTTGCAATCATCTTATTTTATATCAATAAGTTTCAATATATTAAACTTCGTATAA
>DYSC01000208.1 GCA_020726365.1 Porphyromonas sp. | reverse complement strand
TATATAACAAAAAGATTTTATACTAAAGGCTCATTCGTTAAATAATTCAAAATACACATGAACAATTATTCATATATTCATGTTAAATATGTAATTTTGAACTCAAAATAAAAATATATGAAGAAATTTAATGTATTAATCACGTTATTATTACTATCAGTAGTATCATTTTCGCAAATTCACGAACCTGTAAAATGGAGTTTTGAATTAAAAAACACCGGTGCAAACACCGCAAATGTTATTTTAAAAGCCATTATCGATAAAGGTTGGCATTTGTATGGTCTGGACATTCCTGAAAATGGACCTGTACCAACCAAAATTGTTATTGAAACGCTGACTGGCGCCAAAGCCGAAGGGAATGTACAGGGCACAACCAAACCCAAAGAGGTTTACGACCCAAATTTCGATATGAAACTCACTTGGTATGCCAACGAAGCCGTTTTTATACAAAAAATAAGCTTTAGCGATGCTGCAAAAGTGCGTGTAAAAGGCTATGTTGAATTTATGGTTTGCAACGACGAAAGCTGTCTACCTCCTACCAAAGAGCAGTTTGATCTCGGAAACAAAACGCTGAAAAGCAGCGAAGCAGTTGCCCCTGTTGAAAAAACAGAAAATAAGACAGACACAACACAAACAACGGCAGCCCCTGCAACAACGGTAGAAACAGCTGCTGCTGACCTTTGGCAACCTGTAATTGAAGAATTGCGAAACTTTGGCGCTATGGCTGGCACAACAACTACGACCAACTTATGGTTGATATTTTTAGCCGGTCTGGTAGGAGGTTTTCTGGCTTTGTTTACCCCTTGCGTTTGGCCAATAATACCCATGACAGTTAGCTTCTTCCTCAAACGTTCGCAAAACAAGGCAAAAGGACAACGGGATGCTATTTTGTATGGATTATCTATAATATTGATTTATGTGGCTTTGGGTATTTTAATTACCGTATTGTTTGGCGCCAGCGCGCTTAACAGCCTGTCGACCAATGCATTTTTTAATATCCTGTTTTTCCTGTTGTTAATTGTTTTTGCCATTTCGTTTTTTGGCGCATTCGAAATAACGCTGCCATCGTCGTGGTCAACAAAGTTAGATGCCAAAGCCGAATCGACATCAGGCATACTCAGCATCCTTTTTATGGCTTTTGTTTTGGCATTGGTGTCATTTTCGTGCACCGGACCTATTATTGGCACTTTGTTGGTCGAAGTATCGAGTACCGGTTCAATTTTGGCACCCGCAATCGGCATGTTGGGTTTTGCGGTAGCACTGGCCATTCCGTTTACCTTCTTTGCTTTCTTTCCTTCGTTGCTCAAACAATTACCCCGTTCGGGTGGCTGGCTGAACACCGTTAAAGTAGTATTAGCATTTTTAGAACTGGCATTGGCACTTAAATTCCTTTCGGTAGCCGACTTGGCTTACGGATGGCGCATACTCGACCGTGAAGTGTTTATCTCACTTTGGATAGTACTATTTACATTACTTGGATTCTATCTACTCGGAAAAATTCGCTTTCCGCACGATAGCGAAGCAAAACACAGTTCGGTTACAGGAACATTTTTAGCCATTATCTCGCTCTCATTTGCCGTTTATATGGTTCCTGGACTTTGGGGCGCTCCACTGAAAGCAATAAGTGCATTTGCTCCACCGCTCACCACACAGGATTTTAATCTATACGACAGCGAAGTACATGCTAAGTTTACCGACTACGAATCGGGCATGAGGTACGCCGAAGAAAAAGGTTTACCGATAGTGGTTGACTTCACAGGTTTCGGTTGTGTAAATTGCCGCAAAATGGAAGCCTCGGTATGGACAGATGCTCGAGTAAAAAGCAGATTGGATAATGATTTTGTACTGATTTCGCTTTTTGTAGATGATAAAACTGCATTAAAAGAACCTTTCGAAGTAACTGAAAATGGTAAAACACGCCGGATAGAAACCATTGGAGATAAATGGAGTTACCTGCAACGGGTAAAATTCGGAGCCAATGCACAACCGTTTTATGTGATTCTCGACGAGAAAGGATTACCCCTGACAAAAGCATATAGTTTCGATGAAAGTCCTGATAATTTTCTGAAATGGTTATCATCGGACATTGAATAAAACAAAAATTGATGACATAAAAAAAGCTTATCAGATAATTCTATGATAAGCTTTTTTTATAAAACGTGTTTTCTATTTCTTTTTAAATCGTATGTACAGCGCAAAGAAAGAAGCAATCAACATTAGAATGCCCAAATCATCGCC
>DYSC01000207.1 GCA_020726365.1 Porphyromonas sp. | reverse complement strand
AATGACGCTTAGCGATTTAATCAATGCAGCCTCTTGTTCCATGTTTAAGATAGCTTTTCGTCCTCGCCTGGGCTTTGTTTCTTAAACCGTCTATGCCTTCACTTTCATAACGATTTAACCAATTGTTGACCGTTATATGACGCCCGTACCACCATAAATGATTAAATTATTGCGCAACAGCGTTTCAGCCGGCTGCGGATTATAAGCAACGCCTTTTAACGCCAACGGAATCAGTGCCACAATAATCAATGCATTGAAAATTACGGTGGCTAAAATAGCATGGCCAGGGCTGCTTAAGCTCATGACATCAAGCTGGTTTAATTCAGGATAAGTGCTAGCGGATGTGCGGAATTGGTGTTAAAAAAACCGCCGCCATTGCTGCCCAATTGTTCAATTGCAATTTGCGATGCGGCGGGTTCTACGGCAATGCTTTGATTGGCCGCAACAGGATTACCGGTAAATTCGACTGCACACTCACCGTCACAGAAGGTTGAAAGGTTTGCACCACGCCTTGCCCAACTAACACTACCGCAAAAATAAGTGATAATGGCTATAAAATATACAAAGTGGCGCGGGTCATATCCACCCAAAAATTGCCAATAAAAGTTTATTAAAAACTTTAGTAAACTTTCCCATCCCATCCCGAACTCGGCAGTGAAACCTCTTAGTGCCGATGAGTGTGTGGCAGTTTGTCCTATGAAAGTAGGCTGTGCCAAGCTCTTAAACACAAACCCATTTTATCGCATGATAGAATGGTTTTTTTATGTTTGTAATAAGGGAGAAAAGTTATGTCGTATTCAGATTATCAAACGCTCAAAGAGCTGACTAAAAAATTGCCAATCACTTATCAAGTCGCTGATTTATTTCCAACTATTCAAGAGGTTCCGCCTAGTGTTTTTTTATTGCATAGTTTGGAAGTTGCACAAGCTTTACCTTCAACATTTTCAGAAAAAGCGCGCTCTGAAAATTTAATTACCCCCATTTTATTTGATATTTTTGAACATACTCAGCAATCTATTACCATTTTTTCAGGGTGTTCTCTGAATATTAATGAACAACTTTCAGGGATATGTGATTATCTTATTGCAGGGAAAAGTCAGCTATTAGCATTAGATAGTCCAATTGTGTGTATTGTAGAAGCTAAAAACCGCAGTATTGATGAGGGTTTAGCACAAGCTGGTGCGGAAATGGTCGCTGCACAAATGTTTAATCAGCAAGAACAAAATGAAATAAATGTCATTTATGGCGCGGTGACTAATGGCATTGAGTGGAAGTTTCTTAAATTAACAGAGGCTGTTTTAATTATTGACAAAAAAATTTATTTTTCCAGTGGTGAAAATTTGAAGGTTTTGTTAGGCGTTTTTGCCTTGATTTTGCCATGTTGAGAGTAGGCTCTGCCAAGTTCTTAAAACTAAAACCCGATTACAGAGTGTGGTCGGTTTTTTTGCCTGAAATTTTTATGGTAAACTCTAATCGTTAGAATTTAATGCCAAATCACTTGGTTAAGCTTTCATAAAAATACGATAGGATTAGGTTATGTCTGAACCTTTTAGTAACAATGCAACGCCTAAATATCTTGGTTATGTGTATCAAGTTTTAATCGCTATTGAACAATGTTTTCAAGCTAAGAAAAATGAAACAATTTGGATTGAATGCTATGGTGATGTTTATGATGGTAAAGAAAGCACCGAAGTAAAACATCACTTTGGAAAAACAAACCTGACAAGTAATTCAGAAGATTTTTGGAAAACTTTAAAGAATTTGGTTACAGAGAATGTTAGTGAGATTAACGCCTTTATTTTACATACAACAGCAGATATACCAGATGATTCAATATTTTTTGGATGGGATAAATTATCAAAAATAAAAAAATATGACAGGCTTAAAAAGCATATGCCAGTAGCTGGCATAAAGCCCCATTATGATGCCGTAATGGTAAAACCAAAAGAAGAATTACTCACAATTCTTGAAAAATTAACAATTAAATCATCTCAATTAAATGTTAGAGACAAATGGGATGAGTTGAAAGAAGCACAAATTTTTACTCTCATTGACGAAAAATATAAAGATGATGCTTTTCATTGGGTTTACGGCTATGTGAATAAAAAGGCTATAGAGGATAGACATAATTGGAATATAAAAATTAATGATTTTAATAGCGCATTGCGATATAAATTATCAAAATATACTCAAGATAAAATGCCTTTTGAGTATGTTAAAAAAACAGAAATTAATTCT
>DYSC01000064.1 GCA_020726365.1 Porphyromonas sp. | reverse complement strand
TATAATTATAATAAAGCTTCGATTTTAGCTGTAAAAACTGCCTTCTGAGTTGCGCCTATTTGTTTATCAACAACTTTTCCATCTTTAAAGAAAAGTATTGTGGGGATATTACGAATACCATAAACTTGTGGAGTTTCAATATTTTCGTCTACATCCATTTTACCAACAATTACTTTACCTTCATATTCTTTTGAAAGTTCTTCAATAATTGGTCCTACCATTCGACAAGGTCCACACCATTCTGCCCAAAAATCAATTACTACTGGTTTTCCACTGTTAATAATTTCGTTGATGTTTCCATCGGTTAATTGTAATGCCATGATTTTATTTTGTTTTTTAATTAATAATATTTGTTTGATAATGAGATTGTTGAATAGAACTATTTCTATTTTCAAAAACGATGCAAAGTTAACAATTACAAGCTAATTAAACGCATTCTAAAGCTAAAATTTTTCAATATTTTAGTCGA
Source organism: Porphyromonas sp. (assembly GCA_020726365.1). Classification (GTDB taxonomy): domain Bacteria; phylum Bacteroidota; class Bacteroidia; order Bacteroidales; family Paludibacteraceae; genus Paludibacter. The sequence goes on along the minus strand of DYSC01000064.1, from coordinate 11,852 downwards.
TAACTATATTGATGATTTCTATTGCAATTTAATTTATCTGAAATTCCAAAATTCCATTTTGTTGTAATCGCTTTATCTTTTTGTAAATTTCACCATTGATACTCATTCGGTGTTGTCGCGAAAAGAGTTTCACCCGTTGCGGCGAAAGATCATCGAGTATATTCACGTAAAGATTTATGTTTCCTTTATTTTTCAGAACTATCTCGGCCAAAATAGTTGTAAGTTCTTCGTCGATATTTTGTAAAGGTATTGAAAGTGACAGTTTATCAACTAATTTATCTTTAATTTCTTTAAACAACTCAATTTTTTGAATTTTAAGTTCTAACTCTTTTACCGTGCCCTGCTCCGATGGTTTTTTAAAGCGGTAATCAGCTCCTTTTTCCTGAACTATTGCACTAATATATAAGTACAAATCTTTGATCATATACTTGCTGTATTCCACATAATTGTTACCAAAAAGCGCAAATTCGAATGCACCTGCATAATCTTCGAGCGTTAAAATTCCGTATGGATTGCCTGCTTTTGACGTGCCGTGTCGAAGATTTGTAACCATACCGCCAATGCGCAATTGTTTACCCTGAAGTGTTGAAATATCTTTCAGGTCGGTAGTAGTTGTGTTACAAATATGATTAATTTCCAATTCGAACTCATCCAATGGATGTGCCGAGAGGTACATGCCAATTAAGTCGCGCTCTTTGTTTAGTTTTTCTAACGGCGACCATTCGGGCGTGTAAGGTATTTCGGGTTTGGTAATTTCTATCGCATCTGAATCGCCAAAAAGTGAGTTTTTACTCAAAGCCATATCTGCCTGATATCGGTTTCCGTATCGAATAATACTGTCTAAAACCAACTCACCTTTTGCATTTTCGGTCATAAATTGCTCTCTGCGAATATCGCTAAAGCTATCGAAAGCCCCACAAAGTGCTAAACTTTCTAGCGTACGCTTGTTACAAGCAGTAAGATTGACACGTTCTACAAAATCGAAAACACTTTTAAATCGACCATTTTTACGTTTTTCGTCCACAATGGCTATTACAGCACCTTCGCCAACACCTTTTATTCCACCAAGTCCAAATCGAATGTTTCCATCCTTATTAACGGTAAAAGTTAAATCGCTTTCGTTTACATCGGGTCCAAGTACGTGCATTCCCATCGACTTACATTCGTCCATAAACTTACCCACCTCCGCAATGTCGTCGCGGTTGCGCGTTAAGTTGGCAGCCATAAATTCGGCAGGGTAATTGGCTTTCAGATAGGCAGTTTGATAAGCTATCCACGAATAACAGGTGGCGTGTGATTTATTGAAAGCATATTTTGCAAACTCAGCCCAGTCTGACCATATTTGTTCGAGTTTAGCTTTATGACCAAAACCGTTTTTCTCGCAACCGGCCATAAATTTCACTTTGAGCGCTTCCATTTTATCAACGAGTTTTTTACCCATTGCTTTACGAAGCTCATCGCTCTGACCGCGTGTAAAACCAGCCAAATCACGACTCAGAAGCATGACCTGTTCCTGGTATACTGTAATCCCGTAGGTATCTTTTAAACGTTTTTCCATTTCCGGAAACGGATATTCAATCTTTTCGCGACCGTGTTTTCGGTTTACAAATTGAGGAATATATTGCATTGGACCTGGGCGGTAAAGTGCATTCATTGCAATAAGGTCTTCGAATTGAGTAGGTTGCAATGCCTGTAAATGTTTTTGCATGCCTGCCGACTCAAACTGAAACGTACCAACTGTCATTCCTTTACTAAAAAGCTCATAAGTTTTTATGTCGTCGATAGGAATAGCATCAATATCAAGGTCGATACCTTTCGATTTTTTGATATTCGAAAGCGCTTCCTTTATAATCGACAAGGTTTTTAATCCCAAAAAGTCCATTTTTATCAAACCAATTTCTTCGATAACTGAACCTTCGTATTGTGTAACTAAAATATTCTTATTAGTTTCTTTATCAACAGCTGTACTAAGGGGAACTAAATTTGTCAGGTCGTCGGCACCAATAATTACACCGCAGGCGTGTACACCTGTTTGGCGCACTGTACCTTCTAACATTTCGGCATATTTCAACGTATTTGCCAGATTTTGGTCGTACGAATTTCGCGCTTGTTGCAGTTCGGGTACGTATTTCAGGCAATTGGCAATATTCACTTTGGGAGCTTTACCATCAGTCCCTTCGGGAAATTTATCCGGTATAAGTTTGGTTAGCCGGTCGGCCTCCGATAACGGGAGTTTTTGCACACGCGCCACGTCTTTAATAGACGATTTGGTTGCCATTGTACCATAAGTAACAATCTGAGCGACACGTTCTTTACCATATTTTTCAGTTACCCACCGCAGTACCTGTCCACGTCCATCATCATCGAAGTCGATATCAATATCAGGCATCGAAATACGGTCGGGATTTAGAAAACGCTCAAACAGCAAATCGTATTTAAGCGGGTCAATATCGGTTATTCGCAAGCAATATGCAACAACCGAACCGGCAGCCGAACCACGTCCCGGACCAACCGAAACTCCCATAGCCCGTGCATTAGCAATAAAATCCTGCACAATAAGGAAGTAACCCGGAAAGCCCATGGTTTTCATTACGCGCAATTCAAATTCAATGCGTTCACTTTGTTCGTCGGTGAGTGTTTCTCCATAGCGTTTTATGGATCCTTCGTATGCTAATTTTGCCAAAAAATCGGCTTCGAGCTTAACACGCAAAACTTTATTGTAACCACCTAAACGGTCGAATCCATCTCCAAATTCTTCGCGAAGCATTTCTTCTGTAAACTGCTGGTGATAGGCTTCTTCTGTTCCAAACTCTTCGGGAATAGGAAAAACAGGCATCATGGGACCAGAATCAATATCGTAAAACTCTACTTTATTTGCTATTTCTACCGAGTTTTCCAATGCCTCCGGTATATCAGCAAAAATTTGAAGCATCTGTTCGGGCGATTTCAAATATTCCTGCTTGGTGTAGCGCATTCGCGAAGGGTCGTCCAAATCTTTACCCGTACTCAGGCATATTAAACGTTCGTGTGCTTCGCCATGTTCTTCTTCTACAAAGTGAACATCGTTGGTAGCGAGTAATTTAGTATTTGTTTTACGGGCAAGTTTAATCAGTTCGATATTCTGACGCTGTTGTTTTTCAAAACATTCGTAATCGGCATTGGGTTTGTCGGTTTTGTGTCGTTGTAATTCTATGTAAAAATCGTCACCAAACACTTCTTTGTACCAAAGCACAGCCTCCTCAGCAGCTTGCAGGTTGCCACTTTCTACTTTTTTGTGAATTTCACCACCAAGACAGGCTGACGATGCTATAATACCTTCGCTGTATTTTTTAAGTATTTCGTGGTCGATGCGTGGTCGATAATAAAAACCTTCAATCCAACCATGCGACACTAATTTGCATAAATTTCGATAGCCAACTTTGTTTTTTGCCAATAATACAAGATGGTAGCCGCTACGATCTTCTTGAGATTCCTTCTGTGTACGACTGCGACGGGCTACATACGTTTCGCAACCCAGAATTGGTTTAAAAAGTTTCCTTTTTGTTTCGCTTAATTCTTGTTCGAGTGCTGATTTTTGTTCAGGAGTTAAGTTATCAGCACTTAGCTCATTTTCAATGGCTTTCAGTTGGTCCTTTACTTTCGCGTTTTTCTTTTTGGTATAATTAAAAAATTCTTTTATACCAAACATGTTTCCGTGGTCGGTCAGTGCGATGGCGTTCATGCCCGATTTCGATGCTTTTTCAACTAATCCCGAAATGCTCGACATACCATCTAAAACCGAGAAGTAGGAGTGAACGTGAAGATGAACAAAAGTATCCATAGTGCTTTGCTGAAAAACAGCTCTTTATGCTAATTTAAAATCTCGAAAATTGGGTTTATAAAGATAAATAGAATTTTTGGAAGCAGATAGGTGTTCGAACATAAGTTATCAACAATATGTTTTTATTGTCAAAGGTCTAAAGTCAAAAGTCGATATAACCATTATTTATTAACCCGACTTCCTTGATGGGCGTTACGTTGTATCATGCGTCGCTCGGCTTTTATAACAAATTCGAAATTTTTCAAATCCCATTTCGGAGCAATCAAAAAACCGGGAGGCGATTGCGAAATCATTCGTTCGACTGCAATTTCCGGATTTAGTAATTCTAAAAAATCAATTACTAAATCGATGTATTCGTCGGCAGTATATAAATGAAACCATTCGGGATGTTCGGCGTACTGACGAGCCATTTTTGTCCCTTTCACCAATTGCAATTGATGCAGTTTAATAGCTGTAAGTGGTAGTTTTGAAATGCGATTAGCATGATTCATAATCATTTCTTGCGTTTCGTGTGGTAAGCCTAAAATAAGGTGAGCTCCCGTTTTTATGCCTCGTGCAGCAGTATCTTTGATAGCTTTTTCGGCTGTGGCATAATCGTGTCCGCGATTTATAAATTCCAGCGTGCGGTCGTTGGTCGATTCGATGCCGTATTCTATCATTACATAATATTTTTTTGATAATTCGGCAAAATAATCGAGCAACTCATCGTTCACACAGTCGGGACGCGTGCCTACAACTATTCCTATCACTTTTGGGTGCTTCAACGCTTCTTCGTAAATGATTTTAAGGTTTTCAATTTTATCGTAAGTGTTTGTGTACGACTGAAAATATGCTAAGTATATTTGAGCTTCGTATTTGTGATTAAAAAAAGCGATACCTTCTTCTATTTGTTGGGTAATGCTTTTTGTTGGCTTGCAATATTCAGGGCTAAATGTTTGATTATTGCAATAGGTACAGCCGCCAATTCCCCTGCTTCCATCTCTGTTCGGACAGGTAAAACCGGCGTTGATAGATATTTTTTGAACCCGCTCGGCAAATTCAGTTTTGAGTATCTGATTGTAATTCAGATAACGGTTGGTATTGTTCAGTATAAATGTCATTGTATGTTTTCTGTAGGACATATTAAATTAAAACCCAAAACAACCATTTGTTACGAAATGTTTGCTTTGGGTTTTAGTATTATTAAATAATTAGTTTATCGAATGAAAATTTTGTTTGTTTCGGTTGTATTTCCAACAACTGTTTTCACGATGTACGTATTATTTTTCGGTGCTGCAATTTGAATATTTTCATTTGCAGAAATAGATTTAATTCCAACGGTTCGTCCCGAAATATCGTAAACATACACTTTACCATCGAAAGCACTAAAGTTTTGTACAAAAAGTTTATTGTCGAAATTATACACTTTAGTATTTGAAGTTTTACTGTGTTCTTCAGTTGCGCTTTGCGACAATATTTTGAAGCGGATAACCGGTTTTGTAGTAGAAGTAGCTGTGAAATTATAGATAGTACCATTCTCCGAAATATCAATAATCTTATTTTCGACTAAATCGTGCAAATAAATCTTGTTATATTTTGCTTGAGTACTTTCGTCATGCTTAATAGTCATTTTGTATTCCTTATCCTGTCCGGCTTGAAATGAAAAAGTGGTATTATTGATGTCATCGACAGAATTAATTTGGTATTTTCCATCATTTTCCACAGCATAAAATTGTGGGTTCAAGGCATTTCCTATCTGTTTTTTACCATCAAAGCCATTATCGAACCCACGTGTATAATTTTCGTGACTCATAATCCAGACTTTATCAGCTCCATTATCTCCTTCTATTTCAATTGTTGTAGTTGTTTGACTCTGAGTAGTAGCCGAAGATTTTGTGCGTTGACGTTCACTGTTACCCATAGTAACAGTGCTGTAATTAAAGCTTACATAAGACAAAGATGTAGATGCTTGTGCAGCAGGTATACGAACCATCAAAGTCCCCATAGATGGCACTTGTAGGGGTATACCAAATTGTCCAGCTTGATTTTTAGGTACGGCAAAATATTGTCCTGGTGCAGCTCCGAGTCCTTGTTCTCCTAAATCCCTTAGATTTCGCCAATCTAAAAACGTACCCGTTGCATACAAATAAGCGGTAGCCTCAACTCCAGAGCCGAATTCAATCTGTCTGATATCCATTGCTGCTGTATATGGATTTGCAAATAAATGTTGACCCGGATATAATGCGCCAACTGTTTTAACAAATTGTCCCGAATTGTAATTCGAATTTACTAACTTCCCTTTGAATGTATAAAATTTTGGACTTTCCTGACAAAGTTCATAACCAATAAATGGTTGAAGCACCGATTCGTTTGTAAGCGAACGCCAGTGCGTAGTTGTATCGTTGTCACTTTCAATAAGCTCACGCACATAAGCTCCGTAAAAAGTAGGTAAAGTGGGTGAAGATTCTAAAGGTATTCCAAAAAATTGCCAGTTGTATTTCTGATTAATAGGATTAAGTTTATTCCAACTTGCTATAGAATACATTTGCACAGTACCGTAAACAGGTAAACTTTGTGTATTGCGGAATATAATTGAACCATTTGCTAAAGTTGTACTCGCCATGACAAGAACTTTATCCGGATTTGTTCCAGACTGAATTGAGTTATTAACAATAAGTGTCAGATTGGCAGGTATTATAAGCTTTAATGATGCACTATCATTTATAAGATATCCTATTGTACGATTTATGTCTAATTGCAAATCTCTTTCCGCAGCCACACCATTGTTATTCGATTTTTTAGCAAATTCCACATCATCACCAGCAGCAGGAACAAATCCACCTGTCCAATTTGAAGAATTTCCCCAAACATTACTAATATTTCCACGCCAGTAATTTGTTCTCGGAAGAACATTCATATTGATTACATTCGACGTTGCATTTGGAGTTGTTAAACAAGGGTAGTTCGAAGTAATTACACAACTTACATTATCATTATCAACAGGTGCATAACTATAAGTAGAACTATTGGTGCCAACATTAATACCGTTTACTTTCCACTGATACGAAGGGCTATTACCCCCATTTACAGGAGTTGCTGTAAAGGTAACTATTGTACCCTGATATACATCGTTGTCAGATGCTACTATCGATACAGATGGTGTTAAAGTGGCATTCACAGTTAGTATAGTTGAAGAGCTTCGCGTAAAAATAGGCTGAAACACAATGTCATCTAATGCATAGTTATTGCCGACATTGTCAATATTTCTATTAATAAGTAGAAGTTGAATAATATCACTTGACCCTGAATTTACATTTGTTGTAAATTTTGTCCAAGTACAAGTAGGTGTCGTTACATTATTCACCTGACCAATTGGATCACCATTTGCATAAAGTTGTATTAGCACAGGACTATCATGTACCCGCGTGATATAATACGAAAACTCATACATTGTATTTGGAGCAACATTTACCGATTGCGACCAAACAGTTTCGTAACCGGCAATTGTAGCTAAACCATTTACAACCATAGAAGCAATGTCAGTATGGGCAGAACAAGATGAATACTGATTTTGAAACGATTTAGCAGTTGGCTTTTGAGCTGTAGTAATTGCATATTCACCTGTCCATAAATTAGTAGTATTTGGCTTATAAGTGTGTACAGTAACAAAACCGGTATTTCCGGATTCGAAGCCTCCATTGGTTAAAATATTTATATTACTCAACACCGATCCCGTTACTATATATGTGCCACTATCAGACGTAGTAAGACTTCCTGAGAGTGGAACAGAAGGATTTTGCAAATTAGATGTATATGCATTAGGTCCTGTCCACGACCAGTTGTCCACCGACCCTGTGGCTGTTAAATTAACAATTGAGCCTGGACATACCGAGTTACCTGGATTGAGTCCAGCTGTAAGGGTTGGTTCGTTTACAACAATACCATTACACGAAATATTATACGAACTTGCATTTTGCGAAGTTAAAATAATATTTTCGCCATTATAACTTCCTATAGCTAAACCACTTTTCAGACGAACATATATAGGTACTGCATTTACACTACCTGCTGTTTGTGGTATTATTAAAGCAGTTGATCCAAAATTTGCCGAATTATTCGTCAAACTAATCTCGAAATTTACAGGAGGAGTTACTGTAATTCCTTCTGTTAATGATGTTCCACTTACTGTAAATGATTGTACTACCGATGGACCATTCCCAACTGTATATGCAAATCCATTTAAGTTGTTATTTGAACTAATATTGGTTGTTGAAGCTACTACCATTCCACTACACGAAATATTATATTGTATGGCACCAGTAGCTGCTGCTGTCAGATTTCCGGAATAACTACCAATATTCAAAGAGCTAACCATACGAACATATACCGGAGTTGCCGATACAGTGCCACCTGAATGAGTTAGAGAAAGTGAACTTGCATATCCTGAATTTTCTGATATAGAAACCTGAAAATTGGTTGGTGCAGTTATTGTAATATTCGAAGATAAATTGCTACCTGAAACTGTAAGGATTTGAGAGCCTGATGGTCCTGCATTGAATGTATAAATAAAACCACCTAAATTTATGGAGGAAACCATAATTTTTGCATTATTTACAACACCTTGTAATGCTACATTCTGCGTTGTTGCACTTGTTGCGGTTAATGTCAGATTTTCATTGTAAGTATTAACATATAAGCCCGCTTTCAATCGAATATAGATGGGAGTTTCAGCAACATTTCCACCCGACTGTGTCAGTGTAATAGGAGTAGAAACAAAATTAGATCCGGAAGTCGTTGATATTTCATAATTTGTAGGAGGCGTAATTGTAATATCTGAGCTTAAAAATGCACCACTTACATTTATTTGTTGCTGTGGAGATGGACCCCCTCCTGCATTATATGCAAAAGTGCTCAATGCCGATACAACAGTGATTGCTGGTGCATGCGTTACAGTGCCACTACAGCTTACATTTACATCACTGACACCAGTTGATGAACTTACAACATTTTGAGCAGCAACAGTACCATTTAACAGTCCGGCTTTCATCCGAACATATATTGGTGTTGAACTAACTTCTCTATTTATTACATCAACGGTTAACAATGTTGATGGCACAAAATTAACCCCTGTACCTAAAGAAATCTCAAAATAGGTAGAAGGTAGAATTGTGATATTAGTATTTAATGCTGAACCCGAAATATTGAACGATTGTTCTGTCGAAGGTCCAAAACCTTCAACATAGTTAAAACCGCTTAATGTTGTTGTACTTACATTGATAACAGGTATATTATTACGAGCAGTAAAATCGCCAAATGCTACAAGTGAAGAAGCCGAGAGCTGAGTTGCTGTAGAAACATTGTATTCTGACCAGTTAGGTGTTACAAAACGTGAGGTGATCATATTAAGCGGGTCTCCATCAACATCGCCCGATGTGGCAAAAGTTGCTGTTATTGATGAATTAATATTTGTAATTCCCGTTTGGTCCACAGTCCAATATCTTGATATAAAATTAGTTGCACTGTTATTGTTTGGGTGTTTCGCATCCGTAACACGTACAGCTATTAATGCACCCGGAGCAAGAGTTGCCGAGGTTAATGTAATTTCAATAGGTGAATAATCGTCACCTGAAGTATTATCACCAATAGGAAATGCATAGGTGATTGGTGTGCTTGTAATTAGTATTCGAACTTGTCCCGTACCTGAAGCAACAATCATATTTGTGTTCGCAAATGGAGCACCTGCTACTGCGCCAGTTCCTAACGTTAAATTATTTGAACCAATTGTTAATTTTCCGCTTAATAATGTAAGTAGATTATTTATGGTTGTATTTGTACTCAAACTTACTCCAGCAGCATTATTTATAGTTACATTATTTGCTGTAACTAAACCTAAACCTGTAACCTGAGCCGATGTGCCATTAAATTCATAACTGGCTGTAGAAGAATAAGTTCTCGTACCATTTACTTGTATAGTACCTGTGGTACCTGATAATGCAAAACCGCCTGTATTTTTGGTTATTACCTTTCCATTTCCTACTAAATTAAATGTGCCGATCGAACCATCAAGTATTGAAGTTCCAAAATCAACAGTTGAATTTGTTGAAACCTCAAAGTTAATTATATTCGCAAAACTACCTGCTGTTTTGGTATAGGTTTGTGTGCTTGTGCCGTTGAAATTAATATTGGCTGTGCCGGAACTTGTTTCTGTTATTGTTCCGCCAGACATACTGAAATTTCCTGCCACATTCATAGCAGAGATATTTGCCCCTGAGTTAAAATTGAGTGTTCCGTTATTCATCGAAAAGTTACCTAAAACACTAAGTGTAGTAGTGGTACCTGCCGATAAAATTAACTGGTTTGCATTGGTCGATGATAGTGTAAAGTTACCATCTATTTTTTTTAAATTTGCTGCTAATGAGATATTAGCAGATTGTGCGGTACAATTCCATGTAAAGTTACCAAATGCCTGATTAAATCCTGCAACTGTTGGAACTGTGCTAGTAACACCTGTAATAATACAAGCTGAAGCAGTAGCCCATGTAGCCGTTGGAATAACTCCACCATTGCGAGCATGTAGGTAGGAGCCACCCGATAAAAAAGACAAGTTGGATGCTGTAGAAGTTATTGTTCCAGCTGTTCCTGTTCCAAGGCTATCATCATTTTTTAAAAGTCCTGAAACTGTTGTTAAACTGTTTGTAGCGTTGTAAATTGTACCCTCACCTACATCGCTCAAAATCAATGTACCTGCAATATCCATTGTATTGTTTCCTCCGGTATATGCAATTGTCATTGATCTTGTTCCAGAACCCGTAGAACCTTGAAGGGTTAGAGTGCTTCCTGATGCAATGGAACTTCCTGTATTATCAATTCTTATTCTTCGAGCACCACCACTTGAAGTAAACTTAACTTCACTATTACCGTTGATGTTTAAAGTATTAATTGTTGAGTTTGTATTAATTTGAATGTCTGCATTTATATTAATTACAACATCATTATCACTTGTAGGAACAGAGTTTAATGACCAGTTAGCAGCTGTATTCCAATAATTGCTTGAAGAACCATCCCATGTATTAGTAGTCTGTCCATTCAAACTCTCAATGCTTGTTAAGGTAAGCACAAAAAGAGCAGCAAAGAAATGCAACAAATATCTTTGTTTCTGGAGTATTTTTGTAAATCTAACGTGTTTCATGTTCTGTTAATTTGTAAAATTGGTCAATAGTTGAAAATGTAACAGTTTTTCTATTTTTTTAAATTTAGGTTTCTAAAAATATGCTTTGTTTATCAAATCTTGTTTCAATAATTAAGCCAAAACATATAATGTGCTGTTAAACAATATAATACATTATTTTTTAAAAGCGTTCTATACTTTTATTTCAGATTGTTATATTCGTTATCAAAGAATTTTTGTTTGTTGTTGTACGACAAAACTGAAAAAATATATGTTATTATTCTTATTATCAGAATATTCTTATTGTAATTTATGCCACAAAAGTAATATAAATTACAATTAATACAAAATTATTTACTACATAAAAATGAATAGCAGGTTTATAATTGAACGTTTTAACATTAGCTTTTTTTTTACGAAGTCATGTCCTAACAAAATTTAAATCATACATTTATTGTTTATGAAAAAAAAATGTAGTAAAAATTGAGCCCATAATTCTTGTTCTGGTTGTTTTTTTTGCTTATCTTTGCAGTTCCAAAAAAAAAATGACTTAGTAGCTCAGTTGGTAGAGCAACAGACTCTTAATCTGTGGGTCGAGGGTTCGACCCCCTCCTGGGTCACAAAAACAATTGTCAATTAGCGACAATTTAACTCATCTTGCAGCAAAACTCTCTATACTGTTAACCCAACTTTCCACCCATTAACTGGGACTCATTGCTAAACAGGCAAATATGCTGTCTTCAAAAACCAGCTCCCGATCTTTCCCGAGGCGTTTCTTTTCTTTGATTGGATTAGCTGCTGCCGCTGCTGCACTTACATGGGCTGCATTGGAATGGATTATTGATAGACGTGCTACTGTGGTAGGTATTAGCACCTTAGCTACTC
>DYSC01000206.1 GCA_020726365.1 Porphyromonas sp. | reverse complement strand
CCGTCGGGAAATAAAGCCACATTGGGCTTGTTGTAAACCACTACGGTGTCGACAAACGAAGTGCTACAATCACCGTTAATAACAGTAAGTTTAACAAAGTATTGCCCTTCGCCTGGAAAGGCGTGTTGCGCATTAGGATTCGAATATTCTACAGAACCATCGTTATTTATATCCCATTCGAAATGAGTTAATAAATCAGTTTGAGTGCAGGTATTAGTCAGAGTAGTTAAAGGATGTGTATCGTCGTAGCAAACAATATCCGAAGTAAACGAAGGAATGGCATTTTGACAGGTGGATTTTGAAACACCTGATGTAGTTCCAATCCATAAGTTGTTATTATTATCTTCGTATAAACAGCGGGTATTTTCACCTGCTAAACCTTCTGGAACATTATAAACTTGCCACTCATTACGGTTGTATTTTACAAAGCCCTTTCCATAAGTACCAAAAATTAGATTATTGTTGTGATCGATATTAATATCGAATAACATGCTGGTTCCAGAAAAGTAGAAAGAATATTGATTCCATGTTGATGCCGCATATTCGAATGCCCCGCTGTAAAGTGTACTGGCCCAAATTGCGTTATTAATAGGATCATATACCAAGCCGGTTACCCAATTACTGTTTGAGGTGCTATTATCTAATACATGGTCTGTCCAAATACCTGTAGAAGTGCGTTCGGATACGCCATATCTTGTTCCAAACCACATATCACCTTCTGCATCTTTTGCAATTGCCAAAACTTCATCGTCAATTAATCCGTTGGCTTCTTCGTAATGAATATCCCATGAGCCATTGTATGACCTGACACCATCATTGAAACCTACCCATATTCGGTTTGTCGAAGCATCATAAAATAAATCATTGGCATAAGATCCAGAAATATGCATTGTCCATGTGCTGCCGTCAAATTCTGCAACACCATCCGATGTTGCTACCCAAATATGATGATTTGGAGTTTCGATGATATCGAATGTTTGATCGCTAGATAAAGCACCGGCAGTTGAAGCTGTTGTATAATTAGTCCAAGAAGTTGTATTGTTAAATTTTGAAACCCCTTTATAAGTTGCAAACCACATGTTACCAGCATAATCTTGCGTAATTCCAAAAACATCGTTTTCAACAATCGTCGCATTAATTCTAAAAATTGTCCAATTGGTATTATCGAAACGATTGACTCCAATATACATACCTAACCATTTTACGCCTTGAGCATCTACAACCAATGTTTTAACTTGATTTGACTCAATGTCAGAATTTCCTGTATCATATGTCGTCCATGTAGTGCCATTGAATTTACTTAATCCACTGCCCGTACCAAACCAAATTTGACCAGCGGCATCAGCTGTGATATAATTAACCGTGGTTGATGTTAAATATTCTGTCCAATTTGTTCCATCGAACATCACACCTCCAGAAGTGTCGGCGTAGCCCATCCACAAATTGCTGTAGTAATCGCAGTAAATTGGCATTATTTCGTTGTGAGGTAACCCAGAATTCGAACTTGTAAACAATGTCCAACTTGCATTATCGTACTTTATTAATCCGTTCCATGTGGTAATCCATTTGTTATTGCTATTATCAACTGCTATTCTATAATTATAATTTGTAACCACTCCACCAGTGTTCAAACTATTATACACCGTCCAGTTTGTGCCGTCATATTTAGCAATATTACTTAATGAACTTGCCCAAAGTGACCCATTTAAGTCGAATGCTAATGAAGTAATATAAGTTCCTCCTATTAAATTTTCATCGGTAAAGTGTTGCCACGAAGAACCGTTAAATACCGAAATACCGTAATGAGTTCCTACCCATAGTTTGTTTTGGGCATCCAATGCTAACGTAACAATGTCATTATTTGATAATCCATTCGAAGTAGTAAACGTGGCCACAACGGCACCAGTACCTTTGTTACGTTTCATTAATCCACCTGTAGTACCGACCCAGATGTAATTGCCATCTTCAAGCATGCAGGTGACGTCGTTTTGGTTGGCGTAGTTGGTAAATGTCATTTGGGCTTTTGTCGCACTTAAGCCCAACAATGTCAGTAAAAGCGATAGTAAAATTGTTCTCATAGGTAAAAAATTTTGGATCTGAATTATAATCAAATATCTAAAATTATCTTCAATTTGGATATGATATTTAAAGTTTTATCAAACTTTTTTTTCTAATAGAAATGCCATGCCTATTTAATGAAAACATCGAGCTGTACTAAAGGTACAACTCGATTGATATTTGCGAAAAAAATTTTTATTCGGCTGATTTTGG
>DYSC01000205.1 GCA_020726365.1 Porphyromonas sp. | reverse complement strand
ATGCACATTTTAAAAATCATACACGGCTATCCGCCAAATTACAATGCAGGTTCAGAAGTTTACAGCCAATCAATCTGTAACGAACTTTCAAAATATCATAAAGTTTCCGTTTTGACAAGGGAAGAAAATCCTTATTTGCTTTGTTTTAGCATTCGTGAGCAAAAAGTAAATGACAATTTATCCCTTTACTTCATAAATAATCCGCATGGCAAAGACGGTTACCGTCATAAACAAATGGATGACAACTTTGCTGAATTAATAAAACAAATAAAACCCGACATTGCTCACATCGGACACCTAAATCATCTTTCAACCGGCTTGATTGACGAACTGAATAAAATAAAAATCCCGATTGTTTTTACACTTCACGACTTTTGGTTAATGTGTCCACGCGGACAGTTTTTGACACGAAGCATTGGAAATACTAATAACTTTCAGTTGTGCGAAAAACAAGACGACAAAAAATGTGCGACTGATTGCTATAAAGTTTATTTCAGCGGACGAGAAGAAAACGAAAATACAGAAATTGAAAATTGGAGCAGTTGGATACATCAACGAATGATTGAAACAAAAGCAATCATCAAAAAAGTTGATTTATTTATCGCACCTTCAAATTATTTGCGTGATAGATTTATCAATGACTTTGGCGTTCCAGAAAACAAAATCATTTATTTAGATTACGGTTTTCCAACGGAATATTTAACACAAACCGAAAAATCAAAAGAGAAAACAAAATACACTTTTGGTTATATCGGAACTCACATCCCTGCAAAAGGAGTAAACATTCTGATTGAAGCATTTAACCAGATTGAAGAACCTGCAACGCTTAAAATATATGGCAGAGCAAACGGACAAAGCACAAATGCTTTGAAAGCATTAGCCGAAACTTCAAAAAACAAAATTGAATTTTCTGGCGAATACATCAATCATAATTTGGCGAATGATGTATTTTCAAACGTTGATTGCATTGTAATTCCGAGCATTTGGGGCGAAAATTCGCCACTTGTAATTCACGAAGCTCAATCGTGCAAAGTTCCTGTAATTACAGCAGATTTTGGCGGAATGAAAGAATATGTTCAGCACAATGTTAACGGACTTTTGTTTGAACACCGCAACACAAATTCGTTAGCAGAACAAATGAAATTTGCTGTTTCAAATCCCGAACAAATTAAAGCACTTGGCGAACGTGGTTATTTGTATTCGTCTGACGGAAGCGTTCCAAGCATTCAAGACCATTGCAAAGAATTAGAAAAGATATACAGCAAATTCATTTACAAACTTTGGCGTGTTACGCTTGACACAAATCCCGAAGATTGTAATTTGAGTTGCACAATGTGTGAAGAACACAGTCCTTTTTCAACTTACATAAAAGAAAAGTTAGGCGGTAATCATCGCAGAATGCCCAAAGAATGGTTAGAACCAATTTTTGAGCAAGCGAAAAAAATCGGTGTTACGGAAATGATACCGTCCACAATGGGCGAACCTTTAATTTACAAGCCCTTTGCTCATTTCGTTGAGTTATGTTACAAATACAACATCAAAATGAACTTGACCACAAACGGGACATTTCCAAGAACAACTGAAAAAACAGTTACTGAATGGGCGAAACTAATTGTTCCAATTACAACTGACGTTAAAATAAGTTGGAACGGTGCCACTGCCGAAACTTCTCAAAAAGTAATGTTGAAAATCAACTTTAAAGAAGCCGTTAAAAACGTAAAAGAGTTTATTCGTATTCGTGATGAACACTATGAAAATACAGGTTATTACTGCCGAGTTACCTTCCAGCTTACGTTTATGCAAAACAATATGCACGAATTGGCTGACATCGTAAAATTGGCTTCAAAACTTGGAGTTGATAGAGTGAAAGGACATCAACTTTGGGTGCATTTTGATGAAATCAAGCATTTGTCAATGAAAGCAACGCCCGAAAGTATTTTGCAATGGAACGAGTATGTAAAACAAGCGAACGAAGCACAAGAGAAATTCCGCAAAGCCAATGGCGAAAAAGTGATTTTGGAAAACATTATTCCGTTGCAGAATAACGAAAACAAAGAAATCCCAGAAAGCTACGAATGTCCGTTTTTGGAAAAAGAACTTTGGGTATCTGCCACAGGCAAAATTTCGCCTTGTTGTGCTCCTGATGAACTAAGAAATTCGCTTGGTGATTTCGGGAATATAGAGAATACAAGCATTGAAGAAGTGTTGCAAAGCGACATCTACCAAAACCTTGTGAAAAATTACAAGAAAATTGATTTGTGTAAAACCTGCAATATG
>DYSC01000063.1 GCA_020726365.1 Porphyromonas sp. | reverse complement strand
GGAATACCTTATATGTCCATTGTTTATTTGGTGGATAAATGTACGAAAAGTAAAAGGCGTTAAATGCCTTTTTAATTTTTAAAATATATTTACTAAATTGCGATAATTTAAAACTTATATTTGAAATAAAGTATCAGTTTTGTTTTTTTTGATGTTTTTTTTGTAAAAATAATTAGCTTTTAATAAATCATTTTTTCTTAGTATCGCGTAAAGTTGCATAAATAACATTGCTAAATTACTTGTTTTATAAAATAAATACATCTATATTTGCAGCATAAAATTAATATATTTATTAATCGCTTATCAGATAAACAATATATTGATTAAAAAGTTAACCATTTACGATTTAATAATACATACTTCTACGTATGAAAAAAATTACACTTTTGACCATCGCTTTTGCGGTGTGTTTTGTATTTGCGTACAGTCAAAAAGTTGCCATTAGCGGCACTATTACTTCCAAAGAAGACGGCCTACCTATTATCGGTGCATCGGTTGTGGAAAAAGGAACAACGAATGGCACCATTACCAACTTTGATGGTGTTTATACTTTTTCGGTTTCGAGTGGTGCCACCTTAGTTTTTAGCTATGTCGGCATGGAGAAACAAGAAAAGAAAATTGGCACCGAAAAATTGTTGAATATCGTTATGAGCTCAGATGCTGTTGCGATGGACGAAGTAGTGGTTACTGCTATGGGCGTGAAACAGGAAAAGAAGAAACTGAATTTTGCCATACAAAGTATGAATTCGGAGGCACTTACTGACAGTAAATCTGCAAATTTCGTAAATTCACTTCAGGGAAAAGTATCAGGCGTAAGCGTAACGAATGCAGGAGGCTCACCTAATTCAGGAACACAAATTATTTTACGCGGTATTTCATCCATTAACGGACAGCAAAACAATGAACCTTTATTTATTGTCGACGGAATGCCCATTTCGGGTGGCGGTTCGAGTGCATCACTTATAAATCCTAACGACATTGAAAATGTAACTGTACTGAAAGGTGCAGCCGCATCGGCTCTTTACGGACAAGAGGCTGCAAACGGCGTAATTATGGTTACAACAAAACAAGGAACTGTTGGAAAAATTTCGACAGAAATAAGTGCCGGCATTCAACTCGACCAACCCGTTAGATTACCACAGATTCAACAGATTTTCGGACCTGGTTCATTAGGTTTTTACAAACCACTTACAGGCGGTGGTTGGGGTCCTCCTTTGCAAGAAGGAGAAAAAACTTATAATAACATTGAGAATTACCTCCAAAATGGTGTTTATCAAAAATATGATATACGCATGAGTGGTGGCACCGACAAATTTCAATCAACAGCTTCGGTTAATTATTCGAGCAACGAAGGTATTGTACCTAATGATTATTTGAAAAAGATTGGATTAAAGCTTAAAAGCACCTACAATATTACCAGTAAATTAGTTGCAAACCTTTCTGTAGACGTTATTAACTCAACTTCGCGAGGAGCAGGTGGAATTTCATCGGTTTATTCATGGCCAATAAATGATGATATAATGGATTATGAAAGAAATGGCTGGCCACGTTTTCGATATCTGAGCGAAACAGCGAAGGAAGATTCACCAATCAGTCCTATGTGGTCGCGCATGAAAGATAATGGGACAAATCGTTCGGTTCGTAATTTATTGCACGGAAGTTTGATTTATAAACCTATTAAAAATCTGGAACTTACCGGAAGAGTAAGTTACGATAATAGTAATTATTCCTCTGATGGTTACACTGTTCCACGATTCGACGATTCAGTTATTCTGCCCGAATTAAATCAGGAAAGTCCAACATATTCACAAGATTTGGCGGCACAAAATCTGCTTCCATTTTTCACCGAAAAACAATTAGCAAGTATTGATAAATATTTACTTGGAAACTATGGCTTTTCGCAAAGTAGTTCGAAATTACTCACAGCATTAGCAATGGCCACATACAAATTAGAAATCAGCAAAGACTTTAATTTTGAAGCACTTGCCGGAGCAGAACTTAAAACAATTAATTCTCTTTCGTCATCAATGGCTGGTCGTAATTTTATTATTCCGGGCATTTATAGCATGTCGAATATAGATGAAGTTGTAAAAGTTCAAGACGCAACTGTAGGACATGGAAAACAGCACAATGCCGGAGTTCTTGGCGAAATTAAAGCTGACTACAAAGGTCTTGCTAATTTAAGTCTTACTTCACGTTGGGATTGGTCGTCAACAATTTTACAAGAGTACAATCCTTATTTCTATCCATCAATTACAGGAGGTTTGGTTTTTACAGAATTATTTGACATAAAAAATACTGTTTTAACTTATGGTAAATTACGTGCTAACTGGGCTTTTGCCGGTAAAGATGCACCACGCTATTTATACGACAGGAAGTACACACAATACCCTACCTTGCCTGATGGTGGTTATGGTGTTGACCCTTCAAAATCGGTTGCGGGTATTCTTTTCCCCGAAATTATGAACTCGTGGGAAGTTGGAGGCGATCTCCGGTTTTTTGATAATAAAACAAAATTAGATATTGCTTATTATTCAACTTCGGTCGATAACCAAATTGTCACCGTACGTGTTTCGCCTGCTGCCGGATTCATTTTACAAACCCGAAACGAAGGTGAAATTAATAATCATGGTTTAGAATTTACCTTGGAACAGCAAATTTTGAAAACCAAAAACTTTAAATGGAATGCTAACCTAAACTTTGGTTTAAATAGGGGGACAGTGGTTGATTTGCCCGATGATATAGTAGAATTACAAGGAACACAATATGGCGATATTTTCCCTACAGCTTATCTGAACGGCTCTACAACTGCCATTTCGGGAAAAGATTATTTACGTACCGAAGATGGAAAGGTGATAGTTGGTGCAGATGGTAAACCTAAAATCAACCCCACAAAAAGTGTTTTAATTGGTAACCGTGAGCCTGATTTTTTAATGGGACTTACTTCCACGTTCAAATATAAAGATGCAACGTTAAGTTTTTTGCTCGACGGACGTAAAGGCGGTGATGTAGTAAATGTTACCGGACGTGGACTTTGGTCAGCTGGTCAGCATAAAAGTTTGGAGTTTTACAGAGGTCGACAAGTAGTTTGGGATGGTGTAGTACAACAAGCCGATGGTTCGTACGTTGAAAACACCACGCCAATAGTTCTTGATTACCGAACAATAAGCGAATCGTATGCTGGTGTTAGTTCTAATTTCATTGAAGATGGCTCATATATCCGTTTAAGCTATGTAGCACTCTCGTATAATTTATCGAAATTACTGAACAAAAATAGTGTTTTCAAAGGACTATCTTGCTCAATCACAGGTTCGAATTTGTTTTTACTGACAAAATATACGGGTTCTGATCCACAAATTAATGCCAATACATCAGCCGGAGGCACAGGTGGTGTTGGTATCGACAATTACCCAATTCCTTCAACACGAAGTTTTAATTTTACACTAAATGCTAACTTCTAAATAACTACGAACAAATGAAGACTTTAAAAATCTACTCTATAATATTAGTCCTTGTCGGAACTTTCTTCTTAACTGGATGTAACGAATGGCTCGATGTAAATACCAGTTTGGATAATCCTACGTCTGTAACTGTCGATCAATCTTTGCCTGTTATTGTGTTTTATGCCTCGCAAATATGTTACGACCACGCCGAATATGGTATGTATCTTTCGCAAGCGTTTACTACCGGAGGACGCAGTCAGACGGGCGCTTATGCTTACAAAAGTGGTTGGGAGTTTTTATCTATGAACCGTCATCCACAGTGGCGTAGGCATTTTTATGATATCGGTGTGAATGTAAATGCACTCATTGATGCTGCAGAGAAAGTAGACTCTAAAAATTTCATTCTTATTGCTCGAACTATACGTTTACATTCTACTTTACTTACAACCGATGCATTTGGAGATATGCCCCACTCACAGGTATATAAATCGAACTCACCAAGTTACGACAAACAAGAAGATATTTATACATGGATGAATCAGGAAGTAAATGATTTAATTACACTGTACGAAGATCCGACATGGGTAAATAATCCAAATAACAAAACAATCACCACAAAGATGGATCGCATTTTTAGCGGCGATCTAGGTAAATGGGGTGCATATACAAAAGCACTTAAAGCACGAATCATGCTTCGTAAATTGCCAAATTGGGACAATACACCCGAAACCTGCGATAATATTATTGCTGCTGTAGATGCGGCTTTGACCGATCCTTCGTATCAGGATGCACTGTATCGTTACGATGGAGGTTCAACCGAAAAAAACTGTCCGTGGGGACCGGCGCAACCAAAACTAAATTTAGGCTGGGCTCAGGGTCGCGAAAATTTATTGACCGAAGCAATTCCTTCCAAATTTTTAGGATATGCGCTTTTGGGCGCTTATCCAAATATCCGCACATCAAGAGGTTACGCGTTAGACCCTCGCACTGTTGAACTTATGACACCGCGTATCGACAATAATAGTTTGATGATAATACGCACATTAGACAATAATATAGGAATGCTAACTTCGATGAAAATAACCTATTATCCTGATTTGTTTGCAGGTAGTGGCAAAAATCCGTATTCGAAAAACAATGGCTATATCATGCTTATGTCCGAAGAAGAACTGATGTTTATGAAAGCAGAAGCTCAGTATTGGAAAGGAGATAAAACCAGTGCTTATAATACAACCAAAGAAGCTGTCAAAAAAAATATGGTTCGTGTAGGTGTTACAACCGAAAATGCAACAAAACTCAACTACTACAATAAGTTTTTTGAAATAAAACTTCCCGGTGAGGCTTTATTTACAATTGCTGACTTGATGCAACAAAAATATGTTACTATGTACATGCAGCCCGAAATGTGGACAGATGTTCGGCGATATAATTACAGTAGTAAAACCAATGGTATAGCTTACGATGGCACATTTGTATACACGGTAACAAACTGCCATGATGGTACCAATGGTGTAGCGGCTACAAATTATAAATTGGAATACTCTTTAACTCGTCCATATAATTTATACGAATCGTATTGGAATACAGCCGATTGTTTTGGCACTAATGCTAAATTTTCGCCCAATGCATGGATAACCCGTTTGAATTACGACCCCGAAACAGAAGATAAATACAATCGTGTAGAATTGGAAAGATTAGGAGCTTACAAAAATCCAGAATGGTTGAAAAAACGTATGATTTGGGCTTATAAAAACAATTCGAAAGTAACAGTTGCCGACCAAACAGAATGGAAGTAATTCAAAATAAAAAGCAATCCGTATGAAAAAATATATTTACAGTTCAATTTTGGCAATCGCAACCATTTTTACAGCTTGCGATATCAACGACACAATGGATAAAGTAGTGTTGGTCGGAAATATGGCACCTCATGTGTATTGGGAAGTTGGGAGCAGTACAGTTTCGGCTGGTAGTAATGTGCCATTTACAGTACAATATTACACAACCGGCACGGAGGCAATCGATAAATTAGAAGTGTGGTACAATCTGGTTGAAGATGAGTCCAAAACAGTAAGTTGTCCTTGGACTACATCGTTTACTTATAGTGTGGTCTCAACTAAATCTGTCCAAAAACGAATTACTCAAAAAATAAGTGAATATCCTCATGTAACAACCAATTGGAGCGATTCACTGAAAGCATACACTTTTAAAACAACGTTTCCCACCAGTAATACGTTGGCAGCTACTAATTGGGTAAAACCATCATCGTTCGAAAATGAAAAGATGCTTGCTTATTTCGGTCAACCGTTTATGACTCAGTTTAAAGATAGTTTGTTTAAACTGATGAAAGTAACTGATTTTCAGAAAATGTATCTTGGATTGAATTTAGTTGACAACTTTAAGATATATATGGATTCGACTAAAAATGATAATTCAGGAGGTTGGACTTACCATTTTCCAAAAGACACACAAGGAAATACACCTGTACCTCAGGCTATTATTGATATTTATAACAATATACCGTTTTCGGACTTAATTTTAAATAAATCGACCAATACTTATGATGTAGAATATATAAGATCGTACAAAATAAATGCACTTTTAAAAGTTTACGACAAAAAAGGTGTTATTGGCATTTCGTTAAATAGCGAAATCTCATTAAATTAATCCATTAATTTACAGAAAGATGAATACGAAGAATTATTACAAAATATTAGTTGCAGCTTTTTTTTCCATTTCTGCTTTGAGTAGTTGTGTCGATTTACTTCCATTAATCGAAGAGTTACCCAGCAAAGATGTAGCATTTGATTATTCTGTTTCGGACAATACATACATGCTCGATTATTATGTAGGAGCTAATATTCAGTTCGAAAGTAAATCGGCTGCTACGGGTGCTTGTGCATGGGATTTTGGCGATGGAACAACTGCCACAGGAGAAACTGTAACACATAAATATGCTGTGGCGGGAACATATAATGTGAAACTTACTGTGGATGGCAGTGGTTATTTAATAGAGTCAATATTGATAAGTGATATTAAACCTATTTTGACTTTAAAGCCAATTGCCGGTGGGCTTTGTGAAGTGTTATCAACGGCTGTTGAATTCAATGTGGAGTTACCAAATCCCCAAGCATTGAACGAAGAATATAGTTGGTTCTTTCCTGAAGGAACCATTGACGAATCCGGAAATCCAAAAGAGTCGTTTATTGGCAAAGAACCTGGAAAATTGAAATTCTCGAATGTTGGTTCTCAAAAAGTACGTTTACAGGTTAAACTTGGCGGTCGTTTACTCGAAGATGGTGTCATAAATGTTCCGGTTGCTTATAATCAAGCAGTACCAACATTGTATTATGCAGTTAAATCAGGAAATATAATGGCACTAAAATTAGCATCGAATGCACCCGTGGGGATGAAAATTAATCCATTTGACTTAGGCGTAAAATCAGGTCAAAAAGCTTTAAATATTCTATTTAACGACACCTCGTTGTATGTACTAGATGCTGGCCGACAATTTACTTATGTGAATGATGCCGACGGAAATCAGGGTGATGGACGCATATTTGTGGTATCGAAAAGTGGCAGTAAAGTGGAAACGATGTTAACCAATGCAGGAAAGGCTTTCAGCGATCCGTTTTATGGATATATCGAAGGAACACGGTTATTTTTTGCCGACCGCAACACAGGGATTTGCAATATAAATCTTACTGAAAGAAATCGTTCCCTTACGCGTGTCGATTTTCCGTATTATGTTCAGAATGCAACATTGGGTTATTACGGACAAGGAATTAGTTTTGGAGCAATGAATGCCGGATTTGGTAAAATAAATAATGTTTGGTATTGGTGTAAAACCTTTAATGGCAATGGAATATTTCGCTTTACCGATACCGATATTCTAACTGAACCTATTACAGGAAATGGAGTTTTACCGGCTTCGGGTGTTGTTCTCGAAGGCATGTCGTCAAAATCGTTTGTGTGGGATGCTAAAAATCAGTTATTTTACTTTACGGTATTCGATACCGGTTACGAAGGTTTATATCGTTGTACAATTGCGCAGCTTGAAGCTGTAAAAACGCGCGATCATCTTAATCCTTACAAACTGAAATTAGCTAACGGGAAAACGGTTACACCTATTACCGAAGCGGGCAAAGGCGAAGGTTCAGCCGGTGAATTTATCGGAATTTGCCAGTTGGCACTCGATGATAATACAGGAGCTGTTTATTTTGGATTACGCTCGGCAGATGCTACCGTAAAATCAGGATTAATGCGATACAACCCTGCTACTGGATTTATCGAACATGTTATTGAAGGAATAGATGTTTATGGTGTAGCAGTAAACAAAACAAAATCGAAATTATTTTAAAAGGCCTAACCCCTAAAGGGGAATAAGAAAACCCCACAACTAATGGGGATTTTATAAAATTTATTATAGATTAAATAAGATGAATTACAAAGAAAATAGAGGAAACAATACTAACTTTAATCCCCCTTTAGGGGTTAGGGGCATACTTTTGCTATTGTTTTTTGTTCAATTTATAGCTGCACAATCGCCCAAACGCGAAATGCGTTCTACATGGTTAACAACCGTTTGGAGGCTCGATTGGCCATCGGTAACTGTGCCCGCGGCTACCGGTACAAACGATGCTGCTCGTCAATCTGCTATTCAGCAGCAAAAAACCGATTTAATAAAAATACTTGATAGTTTGAAAGCTGCTAACATGAATTCAGCTTTCTTTCAGGTGCGCAGCATGTGCGATGCCATGTACCAATCGTCGTACGAACCATGGAGTCAGTTTGTGTCGAGTGTTCGAGGAGCCGATCCCGGATACGACCCATTGGCTTTTGCTATTGAAGAAGCGCACAAACGCGGAATAGAATTGCATGCATGGCTGAATCCATACCGCTATTCGTCGTCACAAACAACACATGGTGAAACGGCAATAGATTACTACAACACACACCGCGACTGGTTATTGGCTTACGACAGCTATGCTAAAATTCTCAATCCGGGCTTGCCCGAAGTGGTTCTGCAAATTAAAAAAGTAGTGGGCGAAATTGTAAACAATTACGATGTGGACGGCATTGTTTTCGACGACTATTTTTATGCGTATGGTGGAACAAATAATACATTAGATGCTGCTGCTCAAACACTTTATAAACCTGCGAATAAAAATTTGGGCGATTGGCGACGCGAAAATGTAAATCGTATGGTGGCGGCTGTTTACGATACCATTCAAAAAACAAAACCATTCGTAACATTTGGCGTTTCGCCTTTTGGAACATGGACTACCGATGCTACAGTAGCTGCTCAGCGTGGTGTTCCACTACCAACAGGGGTGGGAACTACCGGAAATATGTATGCCGAAATTTACTGCGACCCAGTGGCATGGCTCGAAGAAGGAACGGTGGATTATATTTCACCACAACTATACTGGACTACCTACAGCGCATATCCTTATGGAAAATTAGCTCCATGGTGGTCGAACCTTTCGAACCGTTTTGGAAAACATTTTTATTCAAGTCATTCTATATCAGCATTAACAGCTGCTTCGCCTGCTCCGGCTGCTAAAGTGGTGAGTTTAGAGGATGAGGAATTAAGCAACAGCGCTTTTTCAACCATCGAATTAACTGCATTAAGCAATAAGTCGCTTTCAAAAAGTATGCGAGCTCCGGCTGCAACCAATTTTACGGGTTCGGAAGTGTTGTTGCAAATTGATTTTAACCGTACAAGCGATATTAATGATGCTCGGGGTTCTGTGTTTTATGCTACTGCTAAATTAGTAAATACGGCTGGTTTTCCGGCTTATTTAGCTCAAAATAGATTTACACAACCAAGTTTAGCTCCGGCTATCGGGTGGAAAAATTCGGCAAATCAGTCATTGGTTGAGAGCCTGAATGTTACGGGTCAAAATTTAACATGGAATTATGCGGGTTCGAATGTGCTTTTTGCTGTGTATGCCATCCCAAATGCCAATAGAAATGATGCAGCTGTTTTTGCAAGTTCAAAATATCTGTTGGGTACAGCATTTAGCAAACAATTTACATTACCAACAACTGTAAACACATCGACCCATAAAATTGCCGTTTCGGTGGTCGACCGTTATAAAAACGAATTTTCAGTGCGTGTTTTTGGCGAAAATTTAACAACTTTGGTTGCAGCAAGTTTGACTTATCCTGCTAACAATGCCAACACATTAATACCGTGTGTGTTTAAGTGGAACGCTGTGGCTGGTGCCGACAGTTATGTGTGGCAAGTATCGCGCAATGATCAATTTACCGATTTAGTTTGTTCGCGCGAAACTGTTCAACCGCAGTTTAACTCCGGCTTACAAACAAACCTGAAAGATAACACCGATTATTACTGGCGTGTACGAACCCGCAAAGCGAACGCCGTGGATGCATGGTCGACAGGACAAAAAATCACAGCCAATAAATTCGGAATTATTTCGCCTGCCAACAATGCAAGTGCGGTTTCGCTAACACCAACTATCAGTTGGGACAATGTGAGTGCAACAGCTTCGTACACTGTTGAAATAGCGAAAGCAGCTGACTTTAGCGAGTCCAATCAAGTGTTTAAGCAAACGCTTTCGGCTACATCGGTTACTTTATCATCAGGTATTTTACTTTCGAGCACCAATTATTATGTGCGCGTTAGCGTATCGGATGGCATTGTGCAGGCTACTTCCGAAATTGTTGTTTTTACAACTCTGGATACATTTATTCCTGTTCCGCAACTCACCAAACCAACGAATGGAGCAACGGTAAATGGTACAAGTATTGAGGTGTGCTGGGCGCAACAAGCCTCCAACGGCTTCAGAGCAGAACTTTCGAAAGACCCTGCTTTTCCCTCACGAGGAACAACCCTGAAAACAGTTGATGCAAATACCTATTGTACCACATTTGATGCACTTACTTCGGCAACTTATTACATTAGAGTAAGAGCACTTACAAGCAGTGGAGTGACAGAGCCTTCCGCTTCGGCAAGCGTAGTTTTAACTGGTAATACAGCACTTTCTGATTTGTTTTTGGAAAACTTGAAATGTTTTATCCGAACTAATGGCACCCAAAGCAGTAAGTTAGTTCTTATTTCAAACGAATCGTTTGAAGCAACTTTGCAACTTTGCAGCTTAACGGGAAGCGTATTCCTGAATAAGAATATAAGCATTACAAGTGCAGAAAATATTATCGTGTTGAACACTGAAAATCTTTCGAAAGGTGTTTATATTCTGACAATTAAATCGAATGACAAAATAATTTCTTATAAAATAATCAACTAACAAAATATAATTATTCACTTTTTAAAAAATTAATCATCATGAAAAAACAATTACTTTTTGGAATGGCACTTGTATTAAGTGCAGTTTTTGCTGGCGAACTTCTTGCTCAGGCAGCAGTTTCAATCGACCCCGCAGTGTACACACGTAGAGGCGTAAACAACGAAATGCAACTTACTAATAAATGGTTGTATTCGAATAAATTGAACAATTATAATGTTGCTGCGGATTTAATTGCTCCAGCAGGTACAGTACGTGGAATGGCTGTTAAAGATGGAAAGATGCTGTTTATTAATAGAAATAATAAACGAATTGATGTAGTGAATGGAGCAACAGGTGCTCGCGAAACTTCAATTACATTGGCAAGCAATTTATTTACTTATTTAGGTAGAAATAAAGCGGATACAGCTGATAGTACCTATACTGCTGGACTTTGGGGATATCAGGATATTAAAGTTGATAATGCAGGTAATGTGTTACTTGGAAATATTATTACTTCAAATACTGGACGCTTTCAGATTTGGAAAGTTGATTTAACAACTGGTGCAGGCACATTGGTAATTGATCAGGCTGATTTAGCAACTTTGTATCCCACAGCTACAACTATGCGTTTTGATGCTTTTGGTGTTTGGGGTGATGTTACAAATAACGCAGTAATTTTAGCTGCAAGTGCTTCGACAACAGCTATGGAAGTATATAGTTGGAAAATTACGAATGGCGTAGCTGCTGCACCTGAATTAATTGAATTAGATGCTTCGGTTGCAACTGGAAAAGATTTTGCAGGTTTAGCTAATTTGGGTTCTGCACCTCAGGTTTTTCCTTTAGACGATACTTATTTTTACGTTGATGGTAATGCTACTTTCCCAGTATTGTGCGATAAAGACGGAAATACGGTTGATGGGTTTAAAGCAACACTTCCCACAAGCATAAAAGACTCTGTAACAGCTCCTGCTGCCACTCCGAAAACAATTTGGACAATGGGTGTAGGTCATAACGGATTAGCTGAATTTGAAGTAAACGGTAAGTACTTTCTTGTAATGGCAGCATCTAATACAGCTGGCGTACCTGCTTCTACATTCCGTTTATTCCAATTTGCCGATGCTAGCAAAGCATTTAGCGGACTAACAACATTATGGACATTTCCACAAGCTGGTATGGGTGCTGCTTCAAACGGATATCGTACAGCAATGCCTTGTGTAGAAGTAAGTGGCACAAAAGCCAATATTTATGTTTATACAGGTGAAAACGGTTACGGTATGTATGAATTGGAAACTGCTGCTCCTGCAGGTTTTTCTACTCCTAACACTTCAAAAGTAGCTATAAACGTTGTTAACAATACAATTCAACTTTCTGAAACTGTTGCTACAATTACTGTTTTCAATACTACAGGACAGAAATTTGCTTCGGCTAAAAATGTAGCTGCACTTGGTACAAAATTAGGTAAAGGTATTTATTTAGTGTCCATTACCGACCTGAATGGCGATAGCAAAGTGCAGAAAGTAGCTGTAAACTAAAAATTGCCCCTAACCCAACCTCACCACATCCCTCTCCAAATGGAGAGGGAGGAAGAAGGGGAATAAGAAAAAATCACCTTTAATCCTTGAAATTGAATTGAGTTAACAATGTCTGAAAAAATATTAATATGATTAATAAGATAGTAAAACATTTACGAGACAAAAGTAACTTAGTTCCCCTTCAGGGGTTAGGGGTGGTTTTTTTATTGTTTTTTATTTGCACTGTCACAGCTCAGAATCTCACTATTGATGGCGTAAGTTACTCTGTCGATACATTGGCTAAT
>DYSC01000204.1 GCA_020726365.1 Porphyromonas sp. | reverse complement strand
GAGTTGGAGGATATCCTTCAAAATGTGGAAAATTGAAATCCAACAAAAACGTGTATCTTTGTAGTTAGAAATAAAAAGGAAGCATTTTGATAAAAAAAATAGCTGCCATCACCATGGCAAGAAATGATAGTTTTTTTTTAGAACGCTGGATTGCTTATTATGGCAAACAGTTGGGCGAAGAGAACTTGTATATATACCTCGACGGCGTTGACCAACCTATACCCGAAAATGCCGGAAAAACGAATGTAATTCATTGTGAACGGGTAGCCGAACACGTTGTAAAAGCCGAAAAACGTCGGTTGGGATTTTTATCGGAGGTGGCTGCTGAATTGCTGAAAACGTACGACCTTGTAATCGGGGTAGATGCCGATGAATTTTTAGTAGTTGACCCCAAACGCGCAAAATCACTTGCTGCGTATTTATCATCTCTGAAAATAAATCCTTCGGTATCTGGCTTAGGATTCGACATTGGTCAGCATTTAACGTTGGAGCCTACACTCAATTATTCAAAACCTTTTATGGAACAACGCGAATACGCCTTATTATCATCGCGTTACACCAAGCCTTCGGTCATTGCGAAGCCGGTAAAATGGGGCTCAGGTTTTCATCGCGTAAAAGGTCATAATTTCCATATCGATCCGAATCTGTATCTGTTTCATTTTGGCTCTGTGGATATGGAAATGATTCGTATGCGCTTTCAGGACAAAGACCGTATGGCAACAGGCAGGGAAAAACACATACAAAAACGGGCTAAAACCATGCATATTATTACAGGTAAAAAAGCCTTAACCAATGAAGGTTGGTTGAGTTTTGCACGCCGGCTTCAAACTTTTGCTCGCCCTGTTTTTGCATGGAATAAACCTTCGATGGCATTTCTGGATTTAGTTGTAAAAGTACCTGAACGTTTCAAAGGAATTATTTAGAACCATGAGCACAATGCAACCGATTGATGTGGTTATATCGTGGGTAGATGGCAACGACCCTGCACACAAAAGTAAAATTCAACCTTACTTGAGTACAAAGGTTCGGAAGTCGGAAGATATTGCCGGTCCTACGCGCTATGGCTCTGTTGGTGAGGTATTTTACTGCGTGGCGTCGATATATCG
This sequence comes from Porphyromonas sp., assembly GCA_020726365.1. GTDB lineage: Bacteria > Bacteroidota > Bacteroidia > Bacteroidales > Paludibacteraceae > Paludibacter. The sequence goes on along the minus strand of DYSC01000204.1, from coordinate 1,186 downwards.
GTTTGCACCTTTTGTTCGGAAAATATTTATTATTACCGATAATCAAAACCCAAATTTAGACACTTTTATTCAACAAAACTTCCCCGAAAGTACGATACAAATCGAAATCATCGATCACGCCGTTCTATTCAGAGGCTACGAACAGTTTTTGCCGGTTTTTAACAGCCGCACCATCGAAACCTGTACTTTTCGCATTCCGGATTTGAGCGAAAATTACGTTTACTTCAACGACGACTTTTTTCTGGCACGTCCCGTACAGCCCGAAGACTGGTACTGCGACGACCGAATTGTGGCTTACGGACATTGGCGCAACATAATCCTCGATAAACTGCTGTGGCTGATAAAACCCCTGAAAAACGGACATAAACCCGTGGGATTTAAAGATTCCATGCTTTTGTCGGCACTAAAACTGAAACGCAAGTGGACTTACTTTCATCTCGAACATATACCTCATCCACTTAAAAAAAGTGTGCTGGAAGTTTTTTTCACAAAAAATCAGGAGCTGTTTTTATCCAATATTTCGTATAAATTCCGTAGTGCTAAGCAGTTTAACACACAAGCATTGTATTATTTACTGATGTTCGAAGCCAACAGAGCCATTCTCACGCCAACCAAGAATGTTTTTCTGTATCTCAAACCGGTAAGGCGCGGAGCAAACTACATCACCCGTAAACTAAACACTTTTGAGCAACAAAAAGCTATAAAATTCTGCTGCATGGGTTCGTTGGATATGGCTACCGAAGCCGACAGAAACGAGCTGTTGCTGTGGTTGCAAAGATTATTGAAAATTGAATTTTAAAATGAATAAACAACAGCCCATTATTACCGTTATTATTCCCATTTATAATGACGAATTATATCTCAGAGATGCACTACTTTCCATTCAGCATCAAATATTTGACGATTTTGAATGCATTTGTGTCAACGATGGCTCTGTTGATAAATCGGAAGAAATTATCGACGAATTTGTGCTCAATGACAGCCGTTTCGTGAAAATTAACAGGACAAACGGGGGCGTTTCGGCGGCAAGAAATGCAGGTTTAAATGCAGCGCATGGAGAGTATGTGTTTTTTATGGATCACGATGATTTAACTCCGGCTTATACGTTGAAAAAACTGTATGATGCAGCAATTGAATACAATGCCGACCTTGCAAGAGGACGAATGATGATGATAGCTGAGGATTT
>DYSC01000203.1 GCA_020726365.1 Porphyromonas sp. | reverse complement strand
ATTACCGAACGCTATATCCGAATTCTTTTTGAAAGCAACCACAGCCGAAGTAGCCAATTCGGGTAACGAAGTGCCTACGGCAACAAGCACCGCAAAGCCAGCAATAATAAGATAATCCATTTGCAAGTAAATTAAGTTTTTTACATTTAGCGTTTTTACCTACAAATAGTTGTGCGGCGCGCGTGGATTTATGCAATATTTTCTCTTACTTTCTTCAAAAATTGCTGCATACGGTCGGAGTCCTTTTCGTCGATAATTTCCATCAGGGTTTTCAGTTCGGCGCGAATTTTTTCCACCTGATTGTGGGTGTGTGGGTTAAAAAGAATTTCAGAAAGCAGATAATCATCTTCGCTCAACAACCCTTTGGCAATATCCATGTGGCGTTTAAAGGTTGTACCTGGGGCTTCCTGCGGTACCATTACCGAAGCAAAAACCAATGTAGATGCAAACGGAATGGACAGCGAATAGGCAATGGTTTGGTCGTGCTCGTCAAAACTGTATTCAAAAATTTTCAGGCGAAGCGAACCGTACAAATCTTTGAAAAATGCCTTGCCCATGTGGTCCGATTCAGAAATAATAATGGCACTCTGACTGCTCAAATTATCGAGCGTAGCAAATGTAGGTCCAAACATGGGGTGAGTGGACACGTAACGCATACCTGTGCTTTCGTAGTAGGCTTGTATGCCTGTTTTAACGGAAGCTATATCCGAAATAATACAGTTTTTGGGTAAATAAGGCACTACTTTTTCGAAAGCGTCGATGGTGTATTTCAGTGTAACACAATTAATAACCAATTCGGGTTCAAACTCCCTGATTTCGTCGTATTCGGTCATGCGCAGGGTATTAAACACAAAACGCAACCGACGTGGGTCGGTATCAAAAAGCGCCACTTCGTGCTGAATGCACAATACATCGGTAAGGAATGTGCCCATTTTGCCGGCACCAAGTACAAGTATCTTCATTTTAATATCAGTTTCAGTGTGCAAAGGTAAAATTTTTTATGCTTAGTTGTGCTATTCAACTTTCAATTTTTAGTTTGTACTAAGAATTTCGTATTTAAATTTTAGTTCTTTCTATGACTTCCATCAAACCTCCTTTTATAAGAAAATGTGGCTAAATTATATTTTTATTCACTTTATTAAAAACATAAAATGCAAATATTTAAAAGACAAACAGGCCACTTGCATTTAGCATCAAAATTAACGAGTGCAAAAAGGGATAAGTAGATTATTGCCATTTTTTTTCATATTTTATTGTATTTTCAGCATATTATTTCTACTTTTGACACTTATAAATTCTTGACTGGAAAATATGTGCGAATGTATAGCTTTAATTGTTTGATTATCATTTTAATAGTACTGCATTAGGAAATTTTAATAGTCCGCTACAATTAGGAGTTTTTCCCATAAAGAATTGGATACATTTGTGTAAATGTATTGGATGACTTTGTGGGTTTTTTATTTTTACCACATTTAAAATACCTTTTTTCGATAAGAAACAATACTATAAATATATGGACGAAAAAATCAAAAAACAACGCATTTTAGTGCTAAAATTTACAACTTCTATCTACCAAACAGAAATTGTAGGTTTTCGTGGAGCAATAAATCAAATTTTAAGTACCGATACAAATGTACTTTTTCATAACCACGAAGGTGAAACTTTTCGTTATTCCTATCCACTTATTCAGTACAAGCGCATCAATCAGAATGCTGCATTAGTTTGCATCAACGAGGGTACAGAAGCTGTGGGATTGTTGCTTAACAAAGGAACTTTCGAATGCACCTTAGGCAAACGTAAAGTGGAAATGGAAATTGACTCTGTAAAAGCCAACCAACACCTGATACAAACATGGGACAACAATTTCACTTATTACCTCCGCAAATGGTTGCCACTCAATCAGGAAAACTACGCCGAATATCAAAAGTTAGAAGGCATAGCCGAAAAATGCCAGTTTCTGGAACGCATACTTACTGGTAATATTTTATCGATGGGTAAAGGACTTGGGATACATTTTGAAAAGGAAATCAATTGCAAAATAACGGATATTATCGACTCCAATCTGATTCGGCATAAAAATGTAAAAATGCAGGCTTTTGATGTGGAGTTTAAAACCAATGTTTCGCTGCCCGACTATATTGGATTGGGCAAAGGAGCAAGCACAGGGTTTGGGGTGGTGGTGAAGAAGAGAGAGAAAAAAGACAATCAATAAATTCATACTATATGGAAAACAAAAGAGATTTAGTGTATTTGGCAGCACTGCTGCACGATATTGGGAAATTTTATCAAAGGGCGGAT
>DYSC01000062.1:10318-12632 GCA_020726365.1 Porphyromonas sp. | reverse complement strand
GCCTATATATTGTTTTCTATTATCCATGCTACAAAAGTAGCTGTTTTATTTAAATCAACAGTGACCTAAGCGCCTATACCAAAAAAATATTGTTAAAAATACAGCATCACTTAAACCTTGTAAAACTTGTCAGGTCAATAAGGTTACAAATAATAAATAAACAGAAGTTTTACAAATTTAAAATCAATCGTTATGAAAACTAAATTAATTTTATGTGCTATGCTATTTTCGGCAGGCACACTTTTTTTGAATGCTCAGCCTCCACTTCAGAATAACAGAGCAGGTCAAGGTCAAGGTCAGGGACAGTTACAAGGTCAGAATCGTGAATTACTAACTCCCGAAGCGCGTGTTGATCGTATGGCAAAACACTTAGAACTTACAGAGGCACAAAAAGCAAAGGTGTTGGAATTATGCAAACAAGAAGATCTTAAAATGGAAGCTATGCGCGAAGAAGTAAAAGCCAATAGCGAAAAGGGTAAAAAACTTAGTGATGAGCATCGCCAAAAATTTGCAGCTGAAAAAAAATCACATGATGCTGCTTTAGAAAAAATTATAGGAGCTGAAAAGTTTACAAAATGGCAGGCTGATCGTACAGCTCTTATGCAAAAGGCAAATTATTATAGAGGTAATTTGAATACCAACGCACCCAGAGCTCAAAAATCACAAATTAACCGATATGGAATGAAAGCTAACAGGCAGCAAAATATAAAAGAAAATTTGAGTCCTGAAAATCGTGCAGCCCGATTAAAAACTGAATTAAACCTTACAGATGCTGAAAAGGATGCTTTAGTACAATTGTTTATTTCTGAACAAAAGAAAATAGCCGAAGAGCGCAAACAGCATATCGAGGCTACAAAAAAATCGCATGATGCTGAAATGGAAAAGATTATTGGTAAGGAAAAGATGACTAAATACAAAGAGATTCAGAATAGCAGAATTGAAAATGCAAAAAAAATCAGAAAAGCAAAGCAGGTATAAATAGGTTGTTTAGTTATTTCTATAAAATTAGTAGGGGACAAGTGATTTCCAAATAGCTTGAAAATAAATAATCAAGCGGTTGGGAAACCGCTTGTCCCTTACTGTTTAATCAGGGGAAACCGCTAAATTAATACTTGTTATAAAACTGTCTGATATACGAATACGCTTGCGAATAAATTGGTTTTGTAAATTCTACAAACAATGTTTGCTGGCTTGGTGGAATTTCGGGCGAGCGATCGCAAAGTTTTTTTTGCTCAGCAGTAAGTGCACGTTCGTCGCCATTAAAGGTATTCCATGTAGTGTACCATACATATTCGCCACTGAAATTGCGTTGTTCTACTAATTGATTTTTTTCGTCGAAAATACGAACGCTCAAAATACCACCCGATTTAATTTCACGACGGAAAGTATTCAGTTTGGCAGTTACCGTATTGTAAACATCTACTTTTTTACCTTCGATGGTGGCAGTGCCTACTTTTACACTATCGCGCTTCAAATCAATAGTTTTTTTCGAATCATACACATTTCCAATCGAAAAATCTTCGAAATTAAGTACTAAATACTGATGTGGGCGAACGCCTGAACTGGTATTAAAACCATCGTAGTTATAAAATTTTATCAAACGTTTTTCTAAGTGTTTGCTGATTTCCGAAAGCAGATTGATGCTAAAGAAATCGGCAGAGTATTGGTATTTTGGGCTGGTAACCGGCTTTTCGAACATTACGCGTAAAGTTCCCTGAAAACGTGCCTCGTCGATTAATTTCAGGACATCCTGATAACCGTATACATAATTGTTCGAACGTTGAAATAACTGATAGGCATTTCGGGCTTCGAACAATGTACCGGCATCGAGCGCTTTAAGTCCCATGCTATAAACCTGTTCGGCAGCTTTTTGGCGAGCTTCCGAAAGTTCCTGCGGATATTCGGTGGGTTTGGGAATTATTTTATTTGCTGCCGGACAATGGAAAATGTTGTAAGCCAATTGATTGATGCGTTCGTACTGAAGAACCACGTTTTCGTAATTGTTGGGCGAATTGTCTAATTTTGCATATTCAATTTCGCGCATAGCATCCTGAAGAGCCAATGGATATGCTTTTGTAAGCACATATTCAGCTTTATCGCTGCCCGGCGACGATTTAAGTTTATCAACTGCGTCAATAGCCGCTTTGTAGTAATCTCCTTTTTTGTAGGCGTTATAGCCTGTAGAACAAGATGTTGCTACTAAAATAATAGTTAAAGCAACGAGAAGATGTTGTTTCATACACAGAATTTTTAGATGTTAGAACCATGAACCAAGAATAAATAACGTGCGAAGCACAACTAACGCACGAAGTGC
>DYSC01000062.1:6121-10218 GCA_020726365.1 Porphyromonas sp. | reverse complement strand
CAACTAACGCACGAAGTGCAATATTACATTTTTTCCGGTACTTCAATTCCTAATAAACGCATACCGGTACTAATTGTTCGGGCAATGGAAGCCGAAAGTTGTAAGCGGAATTTCTTAATATCCTCATTTTCTTCACGTAGTATCGAAAAATCGTGATAAAACTGATTAAATTCTTTTACCAATTCGTATTCGTAATTAGCTATCAGTGCCGGACTAAATTCTTCGCCGGCAAGTTTTACAACTGTTGGAAATTCGGATAATAACTGAATCAAATAGCTCTCTTTTTCGGATATTGCAAGCGACGTTTCAATTTTAGTGCCAAAATCGATGCTCTGTTCGGCAGCTTTGCGCAAAACAGATTTGATGCGAGCGTGTGTATATTGTATAAATGGACCTGTATTTCCGTTAAAATCAATCGAATCGGCAGGGTTAAAGGTCATATTTTTGCGTGGGTCTACTTTCAGAATAAAATATTTCAACGCTCCCAAACCCACCATGTGGGCAATTTGCTCCACTTCGTCGGGCGTACAGTTATCTAATTTCCCCAATTCCTGCGACGTTTTGCGCGCTGTGTCTACCATTTCGTCCATTAGGTCGTCGGCATCTACTACTGTTCCTTCACGACTTTTCATTTTTCCTTCGGGGAGTTCCACCATTCCATACGAAAAATGAACTAAATCTTTCCCCCATGCATAGCCCAATTTGTCTAACAAAATGGATAATACCTGAAAATGATAATTTTGTTCATTTCCAACCACATAAACCATTTTTTTTATGTCGAAATCGTTGTAACGCAATTTGGCTGTGCCAATATCTTGCGTCATATACACCGAAGTTCCATCCGCGCGAAGCAATAATTTTTCGTCCAAACCATCGGCAGTGAGGTCAGCCCAAACCGATTTGTCGGGGCGTTGGTAAAATGATTTTTCAGCTACGCCTCGTTCTACTTCTTGTTTACCGGTAAGGTATGTTTGGCTTTCGTAGTAAATTTTATCAAAATCAACGCCCATAGCTTTGTAGGTTTCGTCGAATCCGGCATACACCCAACCATTCATGGTTTCCCAAAGCTGGCGCACTTCGGTATCGTTTTGCTCCCAAGCGAGCAACATTTTTTGAGCTTCGAGTATCAGTGGAGCATTCTTTTTGGCTTCCTCTTCGGTAACGCCTTTGGCCATAAGCTCTTTAATTTCAGCTTTGTAAGCCTGATCGAAAATCACATAGTATTTTCCAACTAAATGGTCGCCTTTCATGCCCGAACTTGCAGGTGTTTCGCCATTTCCAAATAATTTCCATGCCAGCATCGATTTACAAATATGAATACCGCGGTCGTTTACAATATTTGTTTTCACTACATTCCAGCCGTTAGCTTTTTGAATTTCGGCTATGCTGAATCCGAGCAGGTTGTTGCGGATATGTCCTAAATGGAGCGGTTTGTTGGTGTTTGGCGACGAATACTCTATCATCATGGTTGGCGCATCGGCTGTTGGTGATGCAATTCCAAAATTTTCGTCATTGTAAATGTCCGAAAGCGTTTCTATCCAATGCGATTTGTGAATTGTGAGATTTAAAAAGCCTTTAATAACATTATAATTGCTTACTAAATTATTATTAGCACTGATATATTCACCAATTTCCTGACCTGTAGCTTCGGGAGATTTGCGAGCCGCTTTTACAAATGGAAATACAACAACTGTAATATCACCTTCGAATTCTTTTTTTGTTTTCTGAATCTGAATTTGGTCGAAAGCCGTTTCGACACCGTAAAGCGTTTTTACCGATTGTGCTACAACCGATTGAATAGTAGTTTCTAAGTTCATTTTTATTCCTTTTTTTTCGGAATGCAAAGATACGAATTTAGAATTAACTATCAATGTAAATTCAAATCATTAGCAAAAGCCTGAATTTTGTTCCGTTTCAGGCAATGATAAAATGTTGATTTTTTTTCAATAAAATCGTCTCTTCGATTTTTATTACATGAAAAAATTGATTTTGATTGTACGAATAGAGTAGTTATGTTTCTGTTTTTTTGAAAGTAAATACTACATTTCCATTTTTTTGAACAAATAAAAAATTTTATAAAAGTTAAAGTTGTTGGTTTTTTTATTTCAAATAGTTAATGTATGATAATATTAGCTTCGAGCCAACATTTTTTTAGCCTAAAATTTAAAATATCTAAGTCTGAAATGATATGTTTTGAAAAGTAAACCAAGTAATCTGCAAATTTATAGATGTTTTTTTTGCTCTAAATTAGAAATTTGGCAAAGTTTATCTTGTAAATTTATAAAGTAAGGAGCTTTATTAATAATTGTACTTTAAATTTCATTAAATCAAATAGATAGATTTATAAATATGATCTTAGATTCTAAAAATGATTCATCTCCTCTTGTGTTTCATTATTTTTGATTTGAAATAAAATTTTGTCGAAAATAGTTATTAAATAATGCATATAAATAAAGTTTTTTGACTGTGGCAAAATTTATTACATGGTATACTAAATGACTGTTACAGGGTGTTGAGTGTTGTTTTAAATGCGTTCTGTGTGTAAATTTGAAATGTGGAAAGTGATACAAATTATTGAATTTAAAATTTGATTCACCAACACATAAACAATCAAAATTTATTTACTTTTAAAAATACAACATTATGAAAATGCTCAACCCAATAACCATTATTGCAGTAGTAGCAATTTTATTCTCTGCATCGTTTGTAAACGCACAAACTCCATCGCATTGCGCTACAGTAATTGAAGTAACCGATGGTAATTACAAAGATAAGTTGTGGATGGTTACCGAACCAGGTACCACCGACGGATTTGATAATGGCTGGGATGGCTATAAGTTTTTAAGCTCTGCATCGTACATTCCTCAAATTTACGACAATACGGTAGATGGAAAATTCCAAGTTTCCAGTTTCCCTACAATTGATAACAATTCGTTTGATTTTTTACCGGGGACTGCCACCTTATATAAACTGTCTTTTACGCATTACGACATTGATTATTTTTACAAAGCATTATATTTGGTAGATATGGTAAAAGGCGATACCATAGATATTTATAAAAACTTATCGACTTATAAATTTTCGGCCACAAAAGCTGATTTAGTTACACGCTTTAAGTTTATTACCGATTTAACGCCAGATCTTATTGTTTCAGGTGGCGACTCTATTACTACTCCTGACAACACCGGCATTACTACCGGCAATGCAAAAGAAATTGAAACTGATTTGAATAAAGCTAACAATGTGAAAATTAAAGCTTTCAATAGTAGTATTCAAATCGAAAACCCAACCATAGCCAATGCTAATGTACGAATAATAGAAGCCCTAAGTGGTAAACAAGTAAAACAAATTACGGTAAACGCTGGCGAAACAGCTACTATCAATACAAATGTAAGTGCTGGACTATTTTTAATTACAACAACAATAGAAGCCGATACTGCAACAAAAACAGTATTGTTACATTAAAGAAAATGAATTAGAGTGGTTTTAATGAGTGTTTTTAAGGAGAAAAGTGTTGATGTAGTTAGCCCCGAGTGCAGATCGTAAATGACTCGGGGATAACTTTAAAGCAACAAGAAAATGTTCACTTACAAAATTTGATATAAGTTTTTTTATAAATGACAAAATGTTTTTTTAACCTGAAAGTCTGCAATTGTTTACAAAAATTAGGTGTGGTTTTAAAAATCCTAAAGACTAACTTTCGAAAAATTTTATTTGATTGAAAAGTTTAAGCAAGCAAAATGAAAATCTCATTTGCTTGCTTTTTCTGTTTGCAAAATTATGCTTTATAACATAGAATTGTTACTCATAAAGATTTGATTTTTAGATAAGAAATTGTATATTTGCTGTTCGATTGAAACTGTTAACATCAAATAAACGAATGGTAAATAGTTAATATCAAAAAAAATATGAACAAACAAATATCAGACACCAAAGAGGAATTTAAAAAATCGGAAGAGATTGCCTCCTTTTTTCAAGCTATTACCGAAAACTCGTTTGACGGCGTTGTGATTCTAAATGAAGAGCTGAAGTTCACCTAAATAAGTCCCAACTCTTACAAATTATTTGGATACGAATCGAACTGCTCCGGAAAATGG
>DYSC01000062.1:0-6021 GCA_020726365.1 Porphyromonas sp. | reverse complement strand
ACAGAATGTTGGAGCTTAAGCTGAATGAACTTGATGAATATAAAGAATATATCGAAAAAAGTGTTTCGGAACTGGAGATGCTCGAAAGCCAGTTGAAAAATTCGTACAGCCGGTTTTTTCGAAACAGATTGACGTTCGAAACGCTGAGCCATGTTATTTTACCTCGTTTAGTTACGCAAAGGGCTGATAATAATGCCGAAGTACGTGTTTGGTCGGCAGGATGTGCGGGTGGGCACGAGGACTATAGTCTGGCTATTGTTTTCGAAACTTTTAATAAAATTAGTACAACTAAATTAAAATACCGTATATTTGCTACCGATAGAGATTACAGCGAAATTGAACATGCGGTATTGGGCGAGTATAGTAGGCAGGATATTGGTGATTTTTATATCGATGGGTTTTATCGAAATTTATCCACAATCCTGTATTTTCAGAGTGTAAAAAAACTTTTTTATGACCCCTAACCCCAAAAGGGGGTTAAGACATATTTAAGGTTAATTTAATTGATTTAAGTCTATTGAATAAGTATAATTTAGTAAAAATAAAGATATGAATTTTAAGAATTTTAGTATTGGGAATCAGCTTTTTATGGGGTTTGCTACTATTATTGTCGCAACGCTTCTGTTGGGTACTGTATCGTACTACCATGCTATTACACTACGCAAGCAAACTGATTATTCATCGCTTGTTTCAAATCAAGCAAAAATTATTGAAACCGGAAATGCTAAAAAATTTCTATTGGTTGAGGACAGCTACTCTGCCATTATTCAACTCAAATGTATTGTATGGAAAATAGAGAGTTGAAGATTTTAGCTGTTGACGATATTTACGATAACCTGATTACGCTCAAAGCGCTTATTCTGGAAGCCTTTCCTTACGCTCAGGTTGTTTTTGCTTTGTCGGGTAACGAAGCCTTATCGATTGTCGAACGCATTTTACCTGATATTATCTTGCTCGATGTAGTAATGCCCGACATGGATGGTTTCGATGTTTGCAAAGCTTTGAAAAGAGATGTGAATTTAATGGATATTCCGGTGGTATTTATTACGGCACTCAAAGGGGATAAAGATAGTAGGATTAAAGGATTGGAAGTTGGTGCGGACGCATTTCTGGCTAAACCGTTGGACGAGAGTGAATTAGTAGCGCAAATAAGAGCAATGTCCAAAATCAGGGAAGCTAACATATTGCGACGTACCCAACAGGATCAACTTTCGGCTATGGTATCTGAAAAAACCATGCAGTTGGAATTGAATAATGTAGCTACGCTCAATTTGCTGGAAGATTTACAAAAGGAAATATATGCCCGCAGAAATACGGAGGCTGAGCTGCTACGAAGCGAAGCGCGCCTTCGAAGAGCCGAATTAGCTGCTAAATCGGGTAACTGGGAATATTATCACGAAACAAATATCTTTCACTTATCCGATGGTGCTGCTATTGTGTTGGGATACACAGAAACAAACATTGAATACGCTACTTTTGTAGAAATGATAGATGTTTCGCAGCGAAAATATTTTGAGTTGTCATTGAAGCGGCTCGTAGTCAGCGGATTACCTTTTAATACTGAACTTAAATTTTTACCAAACGGACAATCCGAAACCATTGATGTTCGAATCTTTGCCGTTAAAGAAAAAGAAGAGAAACTCGTATTTGGTGTATTACGAAACGTTACCGAACAGAAAATTGCACGCGCAAAACTGGTTGAAAGCGAAGGGAAATTTAGCGAGCTGATGGACAATTCACCCGATGGAATTACTATTTATGTGGATGGTAGAATAGTTTATGTGAATAAGGAAGCAATGAATGTAATGCGGGCAAAAAACAAAAGTGAACTGATTGGCAGGTCGTTGTTCGAATTTATAAAACCCGAGAATATACCTTTGATAATGGAGCGCATGCAATTTGTTGCTATTACGCCTCTGAATACGGCTCTTCCTTCGGTAGAAGAAAAATATATACGGTTGGACGGTACGGGCGTGGATGTCGAAATAAAAGTAATGCCAATACTATACGAAGGTAAACCAGCAGTGCAGATTTCGGGACGCGATATTACGGAAAGCAAGCAAGCGCGTGAGGAGATAGAAAAAAACCGCAAGGAGCTTAAAACTATTTACGACAGTGCTCCAGTGATGATGTGTGTTGTTAACGAAAAGACAGAGGTTCTGTTTGCTAATAATGCTTTTACTTCATTTGTCAACGATCCGAGTAGATTTATTGCCGATATTATAACTTTTGAAAATGTGTTCGGTTGTATCAATTCTATACAAGATCCTAAAGGTTGCGGTTACGGGACTAAATGTAATATCTGTGGGTTACGAGATGCTTTGGTTGATACATTGAAAACGGGAGTAGAACATAAAAATATTGAATCTCATTTGACAATTCTACGTGGTAATGAACAAAAAAAAGTAACATTATTAGCTTCAATATCACTTATTGAGAACGATGGTAAAAAGCGCTTATTGCTTAGTATGCTCGATATTAGTGAACGTCGTGAAGCGCAAGGGGCACTTGCAAAAAGTGAAGCTTTGCTGCGAACTTTTATCGATAATATGCCTTTTGGGGTTTTTGCTCGTGATATTAACAATGTAGGTATATTAGAAAATGAAAAACATGTTCAAGAGTTTGGAACAATTTTGGGTAAATCGATTGACGATTATAAGTTAGTAGATAAAGTAGTTGGTGAAAAATGGATTCAAAATAATGCACGTGTATTTAACGGTGAAATTGTAAACGAAGAAATTTATTATTATATCAATAACACTTTATTTTCTTTTCAAAATATAGTTTTTCCAATTAAAACGAATAACGAAATTTTGGGTATTGCAGGTATAAATATCGACATTTCCGAAAGAATAAAAGCACATGAGGAGCTATTAGATTATCAAGCTCAGCTCAAAGATTTTGCTGCTCACTTACAAACAGTTCGTGAGGAGGAGCGTGTAAATTTGGCGCGTGAAATTCATGACGATTTAGGACAAGTGCTTGTAGCTATAAAATTCGACCTTGGTATGTTGGGCGTTAAATATAAAAAATTTATACGCGAAGAAGCTGTTGAAGAGTTTAGCAAGCAATTTAAGCGGCTCGAAAACTATGTAAATAATAGCATAAAAAGTGCTCGCCGTATAATGACTGACCTGCGTCCCGAGTTGCTCGATATGGTAGGGCTTGTGGAGGCGTTTAAAGAATATGTTGCAGCATTCAACGAACGTCAAACGATTAAATGTGAGTTTATTAACCACACCAAAGGTGTAGATTTACCTCCCGAAAAAGCGGTGGCTCTTTTCCGCATTTTGCAGGAATCGCTTAATAACGCTTCCAAATACTCTGAAGCAACAAATATAACCGTTGAGTTAGGCTTTATAGATAATTCAATTTCCCTCGAAATTATCGACGATGGTGTAGGTTTCGATTTGGCATTAAAAAAACGAAGCGATTCGTATGGTTTAACAGGTATGAAAGAGCGCGCTTATCTGCTGGATGGTACAGTTGATATTTGGAGTGAGCCTGGCAAAGGGGTTAAAATTCATGTTGTTGTTCCGAATAAAGGGGATGCTTAAATCTCACTTAACTCCAACCAACGCATGGTTTTCTCATCAATTAATTCGTTGAGTTCAGCATGTCGTTTTGAGGCGAACATAATTTCGTCGGTAGTTAGCGTGCCCGATGCAAGCCGGTTTTCAATATCGGCTTTTTCTTTTTCCAATTCGGGAATTTCCAATTCTAACGATTCAAATTCTTTTTGCTCTTTATAAGTCAGCTTCCGCTTCGGACTTTCATTATCAGACGAGGTGCCATGTTTTGCATTGTTTTTTTCAGACGATGTGCGCCTCGTCTCTACAGTCGTTCGCTGTCTGTCGTCTGTCGTCTGTCGTCCGTCGTCCTTTTTCTGTCGTCTGTTGTCTGCTGTTTGTTGTGTTTCATCTTCGAATTCCCTATAATCGGTATAATTTCCCGGAAAGTCCTTCAATTCTGCATTGCCATTAAAAACCAATAAATGATCTACTACTTTGTCCATAAAATAGCGGTCGTGGCTCACTACTATTACACAGCCTTTAAAGCTTTGTAGGTAATCTTCCAAAATGTTTAATGTTACAATATCCAAGTCGTTTGTTGGTTCATCTAACACCAAAAAGTTTGGATTTCGCATCAATACAGTACAGAGATGCAAGCGGCGTTTTTCACCACCACTCAATTTATAAACGTAGTTGTATTGTGTTTCGGGGGTAAACAAAAAGTGCAGCAAAAACTGCGATGCCGACATTTTTTTACCATTTCCCAAATGTACCTCTTCGGCTATATCGCGCACCACATCAATTACTTTCATCTGTTCGTCGAACGCCAATCCATCCTGACTGTAATAGCCAAAAACTACTGTTTCGCCAATGTCAAACGATCCGCTATCGGGTTTTACTTCGCCAAGTAGCATTTTGAGGTAAGTGGATTTTCCGGTTCCATTTTTGCCTACAATGCCCATTTTTTCGTAACGGGCAAAGTTGTAATAATAATTGTCTAATATTTTTAAATCGCCATACGATTTTGAAATGTATTTGGCTTCGAAAATTTTTGAGCCCAGATAACTCGCTTTCACATCGAGTTGTACTTTGTCGTTATTCCGGCGTTGTTTGGCGCGCTCTTCTATTTCGGCAAAGCGGTCGATACGCGATTTGGCTTTAGTAGCACGTGCCTGTGGCTGATGGCGCATCCAATCCAATTCCGTTTTGTAGATGTTTATGGTTCGTTCGGTTTCGGCATTGAAATTTTCGATGCGTTCCTGACGTTTCTCGAGGTAATAGCTGTAATTCCCACTGTATTGGTAAAGTCCCTGATGGTCAATTTCGATAATATTTGTACATACCCGATCCAAAAAGTAGCGGTCATGCGTAACCATAAGCAGCGACATAGAGGAGCGTTTCAGAAATTCTTCGAGCCATTCCACCATTTCGAGGTCGAGGTGGTTGGTAGGCTCATCCAAAATTAGTAAATCGGGTTCACTAATCAACACATTTGCCAACGCAACGCGCTTGAGTTGTCCGCCCGAAAGTTCGCCAATTTTTTGCTCAAAATTTGTAATTTTCAGTTTGCCAAGAATTTGCTTAATGCGCGTCTCGTAGTCCCACGCCTTGTGCAAATCCATCCGGTTAATAATGTCATCCAGCTTACTGTGGTCGTCGCTCAGCATGCAATGTTCGTATTCGGCTATCGTGCGCACCACTTCGTTGTCGGTTTGTAGGCAGGCATCTATCACCGACAAGTTTTTTGGAAAATCGGGACTTTGTTCCAAATAGCCCACCCGTAAATCGCGTCGAAACGAAATGGTACCCGAATCGTAGTCTTCGTTGCCGGCAATTATATTCAGCAGGGTTGTTTTTCCGGTTCCGTTTTTGGCAATAAGTGCCACCCGCTGATTATCGGATATACCAAACGAAATATCTTCGAAAAGCAATAAGTCGCCAAACGATTTGGTAAGATGTTCTATTTGTAAATAGCTAATCATTTTTCTAACTTCTAATTTCTAACTTGGGAGAATAAGTTTTCGCAGGCATCTTCCAATAAATCAATAACATACTCAAAGCCACGTTCGCCTCCGTAATAAGGGTCGGGGATATGTGTAGCTTGATGTTTAGTGCAATAATCTGTCATACGTACAATCTTATTTTTTTCATCAACTGAGTTAGCCATATCGCACAAAGCGTCGAAGTTAGCATCGTCCATAGCCACAATCAAATCAAAGGTTTCAAAATCATTGCGTGTAACTTTTCTTGAACGACTTTCGAGTGTATAGCCACGTCTCGCGGCATGCATTCGCATCCGGCTATCCGCCATTTCACCAGCATGATAGCTAATGGTGCCTGCCGAATCAACCACAAAATCGCTTTCATGCTTTTCACGTCTAAGTATATGCAAAAAAACACCTTCAGCCATTGGCGACCGACAGATATTTCCCATGCAAACGAAAAGAATTGATTTTGGGGACATTTATTTTAAGTTTGTAAAGTTTAAAAGTTATAAAGTTTATAAAGT
>DYSC01000061.1 GCA_020726365.1 Porphyromonas sp. | reverse complement strand
TCTTTTTGAAAGGTGCATATTTGTATTTTAAGGCATCATAAATACACATTGTCAACGCTATTCAGGCATTAACAGGGGACTTGAAATTACTTTTGTCTCAGTAATTTGATATTGTTATTTTGAATCTGTCAAAGTATAAATAGGATAGAATAAAAAAATATTTATCGTTAAACAATAAATAAATTTTGTTTTTTGGAAAAATATTCTTTACTTTGTCGAATTATTTACTTCAGTAATAAAATTTTAAAACTTTACGTTATATGAGAATTACTAGATCTTTAATTTTTAGCATGTTGTTGCTTTCTGTAACAACACTAAGTTCACAAACAGCACAAAATGTGCCTGTAGATCCTAAGGTAAGGTATGGCAAGCTTCCGAATGGATTGACCTATTATATTCGGGCAAATAATTTACCAAAAAACAGAGCTGAATTTTATATTGCTCAAAATGTGGGTGCTATTTTGGAAAACGACGACCAAAACGGATTAGCGCATTTCCTTGAACACATGGCTTTTAATGGTACAAAAAACTATCCGGGAAAAGGAATAATTAATTATTTAGAAACAATAGGTGTAAAATTTGGAACCAATATTAATGCTTACACTTCGTTAGACGAAACAGTGTATAACCTTTCGGATGTACCTACCATACGCGAAAGCATTATTGATAGTGCATTGTTGGTATTGCACGATTGGTCGAGTTTTATTTCGCTCGAAGGTTCAGAAATTGATTCCGAACGAGGTGTGATTCGGGAAGAATGGCGAACCGGAGCCGGCTCTGAACGCCGTATGTGGAAAGAAGGAAATAAGCAAAAATATCAGGGTTCTCAATATGCAAAACGCGATGTGATAGGCGATACAGCTGTAATTAATAATTTTGCATACAAAACAATTCGTGATTATTATCAAAAGTGGTATCGTCCTGATTTACAAGGGGTATTTATTGTAGGAGATGTGGATGTTGATAAAGTAGAAGCTAAGATTAAAACATTGTTTGCAGATATTCCAGCAAAATCGAATGCAGGTGAACGTCCTATATACGAGATCCCTAATAATATTGAGCCCATTATATCTTATGTGAAAGATCCGGAAGCTAAATATACGCGAATAGATTTGGAATACAAGCATGATGTGATGCCTGCCGATATGAAATTGTCGATAAATGGATATATGGTTAGTGTACTTAATCAACTTATTTCGGCTATGATAGGTGAGCGATTTCAAGAAATTACGCAGCAGGCTAATGCTCCTTTCGTTGCTGGTTTTGCAGGTTATGGCAATATTGTAAAATCGAAGGATGCTTTTCAATTAATTGCTATTCCGAACGAAGGCAGAGAAATGGAAGGATTGAAAGCACTATTGTTGGAAGCTGAAAAAGTGAAACGTTTTGGATTTACTAATTCAGAATTAGAGCGTGCAAAAGCAAACCTTTTGAAACAAATTGAAACAGCTTACAATGACCGTGAAAACCAGAAAAATGGTTCTTTAGTACGCGAATATGTGCGACATTTTTTGAGTAATGAAGTAATACCAGGTATTGAATGGGAATATCAGACTTTACAAATGATTTTGCCAAAGTTAAATGCAATGGTTATTAACCAAATGGCAAAACAATATATTACCGATGAAAATTTAATAGTTTCGTTTCAGTCCCCCGAAAAAGATGCTGTAAAAATACCATCCAAAGAAGAAGTTATTGCTGCCATTGCCGATTCTAAAAATGCAAAATTAGAGGCTAAAATAGAAGAAAATGCGAGTAAACCATTAATTGAAAAAGCTCCTAAGGCTGGTAAGATTAAGAAAATTTCCAAGAATGATGCTTATGGTACTACCGAATGGGTGTTGTCGAATGGTATAAAGGTTATTATTAAACCGACCAAGTTTAAACAGGATGAAATTCTATTGACGGCATTTAGTGAAGGGGGAAGTTCAAAAGTTTCCAATAATGCTGATGCTTATTCGGCTCTTTTGTCGGCAAGTGTGGTGGAAAATAATGGTTTAGCAACTTACAATTCGATAGAACTTGGCAAAATGCTAACGGGCAAAATTGCAAATGTGAGTCCAAATATCTCTATTTATGAAGAAGGATTTTCAGGAAACTCGTCGGTAAAAGATTTCGAAACCATGATGCAGTTGGTTTACTTATATTTCACTGCGCCTCGTAAGGATGACAATGCTTTTGCTGCCATGATGAATATGTATAAAGCCAGTTTGGCTAACTCAGCTACCGACCCGCGTAAATCTTTCAGCGATTCGGTTTCGATGATGATGTCGAACCATCACCCACGTATGGTTTTAATGAACATGGAGGCTTTGGATAAAATTAATCAGGACAAAGCATTGGAAATTTACAAAGATCGTTTTGCTGTTCCGGCCGATTTTATGTTTGTATTTGTTGGTAATATCGACCCTGAGAATGCAGATGTGCAAAAAGCTATTTCAACCTATTTGGGTGGTTTGAAATCGGAAAAAGGAGGCGAGAAGTTTACAGACCTACAAATTCGTAAACCACAAGGTAAAGTGAACAATACTTTTATGCGCGAGATGAAAGTAAATAAAGCGTCGAACTTTATACTTTATAGCGCCAAAATGCCTTATACTGTGCAAAATCGTACAATTATGACTGCTATTGGAAGTGTGTTGAATATGCGTTACTTAGAAAGTATTCGTGAAAAAGAAGGTGGTTCGTATGGTGTAGGTGTTCGTGGCAGTTTAAACAATACGCCGATATGCGAAGCAACACTTATGATGCAATTTGACACAGACTCTGAAAAACAAGCCAAATTAATGAGCATAATCCATGCTGAAGTAGATGAGATTGTTAAAAACGGACCACGTGCAGATGATTTGCAAAAAGTTAAGGAAAACCTGTTGAAAAAATATACCGAAGATATTGAAAACAATAATTGGTGGCAGGCAAGTGTAGTTCGTTTTTATCAGGATAAAATTGATTTACTGAAAGATTACAAAGCTTCGGTAGAGGCTCTTTCGCCTGAGCTGATTCAAAAGACCTTAAAATCGATTGTTGAACAAGGCAATGTAATTGAGGTAGTTATGAAGATTGAAGTGAAAAAGTAATAAGCTTTTATATAACAAAATGGCTGTTCGATTAATTTTCGAACAGCCATTTTAATATTTAGAATCTTCAAACTTATTTTATCTTTTTCAATACCTGTGCGGTACGTGCCGGAATATACAATTTGAGCCATTCTTTGCCAGATTCGTGTTTTTGTTCAATAATAGTAATGTGTTCAATACTATCGTCGGCTAAGCCAAATCCACCAAAATCAGGATTGTCTGAATTAAGTACCACTTTGTAAGTTCCTTTGGGAAGTAAAATACCGTAATTCTCGAAGGATTTAGTGCCATTGAAATTATAGACAAACACTAAATTTCCACGAAGGTAAGCCATAACCTGATCGCTATCATTATCCCAAACCTGCTCAACAGGAACTTTGTTGAACTCGGGAACAGAACAAATCAGAGCTATCATTGCGCGGTCGAATTGACCCAACGAATGGTAGTAAAAGTTCTTATTATCAACCAACTCCCACTGTCGACGGGCATATTTATGCGACCAGCCATTCCCCTGACGTGGAAAATCAATCCATTCCGGATGGCCAAATTCATTTCCCATAAAGTTCAAATAACCACCATTTATGGTTGTCGAAGTTACCAAACGTATCATTTTGTGTAAAGCCACTCCACGGTCGACCAACAAAGTACTATCTCCTTTTTGCATGTGCCAATACATATCGGCATCTATGAGCCTGAAAATTATGGTTTTATCGCCAACCAAGGCTTGGTCGTGACTTTCGGCATAACTTATTGTTCGTTCATCGGCACGTCGGTTAGTGAGTTCCCAAAGTATATGTCCGGGCTTCCAATCATCGTCTTTTACTTCTTTGATATATTTTATCCAAAAATCGGGAATTCCCATTGCCATACGGAAGTCAAATCCAATACCACCATCTTCCCCTTTGGTAGCTAAGCCGGGCATTCCGCTCATTTCTTCGGCAATAGTTATGGCGTTTGGTTTCACTTCGTGAATTAACTGATTGGCTAAGGTCAGATAACAAATAGCATCGCCATCCTGATTCAAATTGTAATACGAGTCGTATCCATTAAAATCTTCGCCCAACCCATGACTGCGGTAAAGCATCGATGTTACGCCATCAAAACGGAATCCGTCGAAATTATATTCTTCGAGCCAAAATTTACAATTCGAAAGTAGAAAATGCAATACTGCCGGTTTTGCGTAATCGAAACAAAGCGAATCCCATGCCGGATGTTCGCGACGCGAACCTCCATGAAAATACTGGTAGGGAGTTCCATCCAAGCGACCAAGACCTTCAGTTTCGTTTTTCACAGCATGTGAATGTACAATATCCATTATTACCGAAATATTGTTAGCATGTGCTTCATCAATTAGTCTTTTCAACTCTTCGGGCGTTCCGAAACGTGAAGAGGCTGCAAAGAAATTGGACACATGGTAACCAAACGACCCGTAGTACGGATGCTCTTGTATAGCCATTATTTGTATACAATTGTATCCGGCTTTTACTATGCGGGGTAAAATATTAACCCTGAATTCGTCGTAAGTTGAAACCTTTTCTTCGGAACCCGACATACCTATATGGCATTCGTAAATCAACAGTGGATCTTTTGTTGGTACAAACTTTTTAACCTTAACCTGATACGGATTTATCGGATTCCACACCTGCGCGCTGAAAATCTTGGTTTGGTCGTCCTGTACAACGCGTCGTACCCATGCCGGAATGCGCTCGCCAGAGCCACCTTCCCACTCAACAAGCATTTTGTATAGCTGTAAATGCGTCATGGCGTAGTCGGGCAGTTTAATTTCCCAAACGCCGTTTGGCAATTTTTTGAGCTGATATTCGGGCACGCGCTGCCAGTTGTTGAAATCGCCAATCAGAAAAATAGCGCTTGCGTTAGGCGCCCATTCTCTGAAAACCCAGCCCTCACTCAAATGATGTAAACCAAAATAAAGATAGCCTGTTGCAAAATTCGATAAGGATTTATTATCGCCAATAAGCTTTTCTTCTAATTCTTTAAAGTAGTCGTATCTTCCGGTAATAGCACCTGCGAAAGGTTCTAAATACGGATCGGATTTAATCAAAGGGAGTATTCTCATAAGTTGAAAAGTATTAGTTACTACACACAAAGATAATAAAAATCCGCATTAATACTTATTCACCAGCGAATTTACTTCATCATTCACCAATTTAGCAAAATCAGCTACTTTCATGGTGCCTTTGTCGCCTTCACCTTGTCTGCGAACAGAAACTTCGCCATTTTCGGCCTCTTTTTCGCCAACAATAAGCATAAACGGAATGCGTTTCAATTCATTATCACGAATTTTACGACCAATCTTTTCGTTGCGGTCATCTACTTGTACTCTAATATCTTGCGAGTTCAATTCTTTAGCTAATTGGAATGCGTAATCGTTGAATTTTTCGCTAATTGGCAGTACAACAACTTGGTCGGGCGTTAACCACAATGGGAATTTACCGGCAGTATGTTCAATCAATACAGCTACGAAACGTTCCATAGAACCAAATGGTGCACGGTGAATCATTACCGGACGGTGTTTTTGGTTATCATCACCTGTATATTCCAACTCAAAACGTTCGGGCAAGTTGTAATCTACCTGAATTGTTCCCAACTGCCAACGACGACCTATGGCATCTTTTACCATAAAGTCGAGTTTAGGACCGTAGAAAGCTGCTTCACCCAATTCAACTTTGGCTTTCAACCCTTTAACTTCACACGCTTTGATAATGGCTTTCTCGGCTTTTTCCCAGTTTTCGTCCGACCCTATGTATTTTTCTGTGTTTTTCGGGTCACGAAGCGAAATTTGTGCTTCGAAGTTTTTAAAATCCAAGGCGTTGAAAATGATAAAGATAATATCCATCACTTTCAAAAATTCCTCTTCAATTTGGTCTGGGCGACAGAAAATATGTGCATCGTCTTGCGTAAAGCTTCGAACACGGGTAAGTCCGTGAAGCTCACCACTTTGCTCATAACGATATACAGTACCAAACTCAGCCATACGCACTGGAAGATCGCGGTAAGAGCGGGGTTTGAACTTATAAATTTCGCAGTGGTGCGGACAGTTCATGGGTTTCAACAAGTATTCTTCACCTTCTTCGGGCGTATGAATGGGTTGAAAAGAATCTTTTCCGTATTTAGCGTAATGACCAGAAGTTACATACAATTGTTTGTTACCAATATGCGGGGTCATTACCTGTTCGTAATCGAAACGACGTTGAATCTTTTTCAAAAAGTCCTCCAAACGCAAACGCAAAGCTGTTCCGCGTGGCAACCACAATGGCAATCCTTTTCCCACCATTTCGGAAAAAGTAAATAGTTCCAATTCTCTGCCTATTTTGCGGTGGTCGCGTTTTTTAGCTTCTTCGAGCAATATCAAATACTCATCGAGCATTTTCTTTTTTGGGAAAGTAATACCATAAATACGGGTAAGCATTTTACGATTTTCGTCGCCACGCCAGTAAGCTCCGGCTACGCTGAGTAGCTTGATAGCTTTAATTTCGCCGGTATTTGTCAAGTGTGGACCGCGGCAGAGGTCTGTAAAATTGCCTTGTGAATACAAGGTAATAGTTCCATCCTCTAATGCGCTGATAAGTTCAACTTTATATTCATCGCCTTTATCCTCAAATTTTTTGAGTGCTTCGGCTTTGCTTATATCCGTTCTGATAATTGCTTCTTTTCGGGCAGCCAGTTCCACCATTTTAGCTTCGATGGTTGGCAGGTCGCCTTCTTTAATCACTGCGGAACCCGGATCTACATCGTAGTAGAAACCGTTTTCGATAGCCGGTCCGATACCGAATTTAATGCCCTGATACAACTCCTGAAGGGCTTCGGCCATAAGGTGAGCCGATGAGTGCCAATACGCATGTTTGGCTTCTTCATCGTCCCATTTGTGCAACTTAATGGCAGCATCGGTTTCGATTGGACGACTAATGTCCCAGATTTGTTCGTTTACTGTGATGGCAAGCACCTCTTGTGCAAGTCGTGAGCTGATACTTTCAGCTAATTGAAGTCCGGTAATGCCTTTGGCAAATTCGCGCACCGAACCGTCGGGAAATGTTACTTTAATCATATTTCTTGAACCTTACAAATGGTTTTTTAATTTTTAAGTTGCAAAGATAGTTTTTTTAGTTTATAGTTCTTAGTTTAAGGATATTTCTATGGATTTTTTATAATAGTATTTTCAAATGCTGTATAATTATTTACATTTCTACTATTTTTTACTATATTTGTCCCTTTAAAAATTTACTAACAATAAAAGACGCGTATAATTTATGTTTAAAAATCATCCAAAAGGCTTGATAGGAGCCGCACTATCTAACATGGGCGAACGATTTGGGTTCTATACCATGATGGCTATTTTAGTATTATTTCTGCAGGCAAAATTTGGTTTAGATGGAACAAATGCCGGAATTATTTATTCCATTTTTTATGCTTCAATTTACATTCTTGCGTTAGTTGGTGGTGCAATAGCCGACAAAACACGAAATTACAAAGGCACAATTTTAGTTGGGTTATTGCTTATGGCATTTGGCTATTTTCTTATAGCTGTACCATCACCAACTCCTGTTCCGAATTTCACTCTTTATTTAACGATGACATCTGTTGGACTTTTTGTAATTGCTTTTGGGAATGGACTCTTTAAGGGTAATCTACAAGCTTTAGTAGGTCAAATGTACGACAAAGCGGAATATAGTAAAATGCGAGATTCAGGTTTTCAATGGTTTTATATGTTTATTAATGTTGGAGCTATTTTTGCCCCATTAGCTGCTGTTGGGGTTCGCAATTGGTGGTTAGGTACTAAGGGGTTTTCGTACAATGCCGACTTGCCTGCACTCTGTCATAGTCAAATTAACAATACCCTTAAACCAGAAGCAACAAAAGAGTTCTCTGAATTGGCAGCTCAGGTAAGCGGACAACCGGTAACAGACTTGACTGCTTTTGCACATAATTATTTAAATACTTTCACAGAAGGATTTCATTATGCGTTTGGTATAGCAATTGTAGCCATGTTAATTTCGGTGGTAATATACTTGTTGAATAAAAAGACCTTCCCTGATCCAAAAGAAAAAACAGCAAAAGTTGCTGCTGAAAATTTAGCTAATATTGAGATGGATGCCAAAGAGGTAAAACAACGTCTTTATGCATTATTTGCAGTTTTTGGGATAGTAATTTTCTTCTGGTTCTCTTTTCATCAAAACGGACTAACGCTTACTTATTTTGCAAAAGATTATACCGATTTAAGTTTGTTGAAAGTAGATTTGGGTATTACAACCTTGCAGGGAGCTGAGTTATTCCAATCAATAAATCCATTTTTTGTAGTTTTATTAACTCCAATTATCATGGCATTTTTTGGCTTTTTGCGTACAAAAGGAATTGAACCATCAACTCCTCGCAAAATTGCTATTGGTATGGGAATAGCAGCAATGGGTTTTGTTGTAATGGCTGTAGGTTCATATATTGCCGACTTACCATTATGGTCTTCTTTATTCGAAAAAACAACAGACCCTGTTACAGGAAAATCGATAGTAAATACATTAAGAGTAATGGATATTACAGAAAAAGCATCGCCGTTTCTTCTAATTGGGACTTATTTAATTCTTACAATTGCTGAATTATTTATTTCACCTCTTGGTATTTCATTTGTTTCGAAAGTTGCACCACCAAAATATCAAGGCATTATGCAAGGTGGATGGTTAGGAGCAACAGCTTTAGGTAATCAGCTCTTGTTTATAGGTGCAATATTTTATCAATCAATCCCAATTTGGATGACTTGGTCAATTTTTGTAGTAGCATGTTCATTGTCGATGTTTACAATGATATTTATGTTAAAGTGGCTCGAACGAGTTGCAAAATAAGTTGCAGTTAAAATTATATTACAAAGCCTGAAATTCAATCGATTTTCAGGCTTTTTTGTTTTACGAAAATAGTTTTTCTATTTGCTCGGCATAATTTGCTTCAATTATATTACGTTTAATCTTGAGGGTAGGGGAGAGGAAACCGCTTGGTTGTGTCCATTCATCGGGCACTAACTGATAGCGTTTTACCTGTTCGAAGTCGCCAAAATGGTGATTGTATTTCTTTACCTCTTCCTGATAGCGTTTCACAACAACCGGATGTGTAATCATTTCGGCATTCGTAGTGTAAGCAATTTTATGCTTACCACACCACGATTTTAGATAAAAAAAAGTTTATCGTATATTTTTTCAAGTAAACGTGGAGCTGCCGACATCATAGTCGGATTAATCGTGTTTTTTTCTACTAAAAAAGGTTGTTTTCGAAAAGTTTGTATCAACTTTTAAAAACAACCTGCAAAAATAAAGATTTAATTTTTACTGAAAAACTATCGTTCTATTTTGATATGCCAAAATTTTCCGTTCAATATGCTTCTCTACAGCATGCGAAAGTACGATTTTTTCCAAATCACGCCCTTTACGAATAAGTTCATCCACCGTATCTTTGTGCGAAATATGCGTAACTCCCTGTTCGATAATGGGTCCTGCATCCAAATCGCTTGTTACATAATGACTTGTAGCGCCGATAATTTTTACACCACGCTCGTGTGCTGCATGATAGGGTTTTGCGCCTGCAAAAGCAGGTAGAAATGAGTGGTGAATATTGATAATTCTGTCGGGATAATGATTAATAAACTCTGCCGAAAGAATCTGCATATAACGGGCTAATACACAGAAATTTATTTTGTAATTTTTCAGGATTTCCAATTGTTTGGCTTCTTGTTGGGCTTTATTTTCCTTTGTAATTGGCAAATAATGGTATTCAATGCCAAAGCGTTTTGCCACCGATTCCATATCAGGGTGATTGCTTATAATGATTGGTATTTCAACATGCCATTCGCCCATAGCATAGCGCGAAAGTAAGTCGTACAAGCAATGCGACATTTTCGAAACAAAAATAGCCATACGTGGTTTTGTATCCGCGAAATACAAACGGAAGTTCATATCGTATCGCGCAGCTATTAAAGTTTGAAAATACTCTTCCACTTTTTCTTTCGGAATCTGAAAATTGGTAAGTTCCCATTCTACGCGCATAAAAAAAACTTTATCCTCGCGGTTTACATATTGGTCCAAATACAGGATATTTCCTTTGTGCTGATTAATAAATTCGGTAACGGCAGCTAAAATTCCCGGTTTATCGGGGCAATGAATTAATAAAATTGCCGTATTGTCATTCAGATTCATACTAATTAATTTTCTATCAAATTTTAAATAAACGAGTTGCAAAGATAACAATTTAATTCGAAACAGATTGTTGTCTTTTCATATTGATTGAGACAACATGTAAAAGCGTATTTGCGTAACTAATGCAATTTAAAGGCACTGCAATTTTTTTGCAAAAAAATGAAATTTTTTCGTTCCCGACTATTGCATAAATAAAAAAAAGCCGTATCTTTGCACCGCGTTTTAAAAATAGCGCACTACTTGGTTCGGTAGTTCAGTTGGTTAGAATGCCGCCCTGTCACGGCGGAGGTCGCGGGTTCGAGTCCCGTCCGTACCGCAAAAAGCAATTCAGAAATGAGTTGCTTTTTTGTTTTAATGCTGTTATTCTGATAAATAAGATTAACAGCATTTTTTGTACGTGTGTTTTTTTGTATTTTTGCACAAAACAAAACTTCAATCATGGTTTACCTCCAACTTATTCGTTATAAAAATCTGCTATTTTTGACATTTATACAATTCGTAATGCAACAATTAATTGTGGCGCCTTTGTTGCAAAAGTATGGTTTTGAGTATATTACTCCCGATTATACGTTGCTTTTGCTTTTGCTTGCCACCGTTTTTATTGCTGCTGGTGGGTACGTAATCAACGACTATTTTGATATTAAAATCGATCGTATAAATAAGCCTGATAAGCAATTTGTTGGTACAATTGTTACAAAACAGCAAGCCATGTTACTACATCAGGTATTTACTGGTATTGGCGTGATTTGTGGTTTGGTGCTTGCATTTTGTCTGCGAAGTTTTACACTTGCATTTTTATTTATTGTTGTTCCAGGCTTACTCTGGTTTTATTCGGCAAGTTATAAACGCCAGTTTTTAATAGGGAATCTTATTGTGGCTTTGCTTGCAGCATTATCAGTATTAGTGGTGGGTATTGGAACTGTTGCCGATTTAAAACATACTTATGCCAATTTGGTTTTTCAAACCACTATCCCTGCTGAGATTTATACATGGATTGGAGGCTTTGCTGTGTTTTCGTTTTTGCTCACTTTTGTTCGTGAATTGGTAAAAGATTTGCAGGATGTGGAAGGCGACCGCGAAATGGAATGTCGTACCGTTGCAATTGTATGGGGCGAAAATAAAACAAAAGTGTTGATTTACAGCATAGTTTTTGTTGTTGTTTTACTTTTGGCAGGTGTATCTTTGTATTATATTCCGTTTGAGAATTCTCTTTCGTTTCGATACGTTTTGTTTGGGCTTATCTTGCCACTGATTACATTTGGCTATTTAATTCTGAAAGCAAAAACAATTGAATCATTACACGCGGCTGCCTCTTTTCTGAAATACATTATGCTACTTGGTGTTTTGTATAGTTTCGTTTTTTACTTTTTATTGGCAAAGCAGTTTGGGTTGAGTTTGTTTAATTTGTTTTTGATTAAATGAGAATGATTTGGTAACCCGCCAGTGGACGGATAAGTTGTGAAGAAGAATTGATGTGATGATGTGATGATAGGGTTTTAAATTGTAAATGACTAAATTGTAAATAATACTGATGAATAAACTTTTAAAAAACATAGAAAAATACAAGATTGTGTTGGGATCGCAATCGCCTCGTCGACAAGAATTATTACGGGGTTTGCAGGTTGATTTTAGTGTAAAGGTGATGGATGTTGACGAAACCTATCCAAGCGATATAGTGGGAGTGGACATCCCCGTGTTTTTGGCTGAAAAAAAGGCCGATGCTTATGTAATTGACGACGAAACTTTGCTAATAACAGCCGATACCATTGTATGGCACGAAGGTCAGGTGCTGGGAAAACCGCGCGACAAAACCGATGCTAAACGCATGCTGAAACAACTTTCGGGCAAAACTCACGAAGTAATTACAGGTGTTTGTATTTGTACAACCAAAAAGCGAAGAGTGTTTCATGTAATTTCGGAAGTCTGTTTTGCAAGTCTTACTGAAAAGGAAATTGACTATTACCTCGAAAATTTTAAACCTTATGACAAAGCCGGCTCTTACGGTGTGCAGGAGTGGATTGGCTATGTGGGCGTCGAACATATCGAGGGCTCATATTTCAATGTTATGGGTCTGCCTATACAACGAGTTTACAACGAATTGAAAAGATGGTAAAAGGTGTTTTAGGCCATTTTGATATATTTGAAATCACGCGATGCTTGACCTTATTGCCTTCGCGGTAATTTTCCATTAATACCACAGAACAGTAAGTCTTGGTATTGGTTTTCTTATATATTCGCTGTATAAACATAGTAAAATAGTATCTAAGCCACAAAGATACTTACTTATTTATTTCATTGATTGCAAATATATTTATTATTATTATTATGAATATATTCTCTTAGCCACATAAGTATTTTCAAACACGTC
>DYSC01000060.1 GCA_020726365.1 Porphyromonas sp. | reverse complement strand
TAGTCGAAAGAGCCTCCTAAACGGAGATTGGTTGGGATAAAATTATTTGTTGCATTTTTATCATAAGTGATTTTCGAACCTAAATTCGAAAGATTCAAACCCAATGCCAACTGTCCCTTTCCCGTTGTGAGCGTAATGGGTGTACGGTAATAGGCTGAAACATCGGCTGCAACCGATGCACCAGGATACATTTCGATTCCTCCTACCATATTCACACCATTGTGTAAATCTGAATAAATAAAACGAAGGGCGGCCGAAGCCGAAAATTTTTCAGAAACCATTTGCGAATATGCTACATCTATAGCCATTTCAAGAGGAGTTGCATCAGTAAGTCTACCACCCTCTGCATTAAACATTTCAATTGTTCCCAATGAGAAGTAACGAATTGACGAACTTAACGCCTGACGTGGGTTGAATTTATAATATCCGGCAGCATAAATCAAATCGATATCGGAAACCAACGAACGTAACCATGGAGTATACGATAGCGAAACTCCCACTTCACTTTCCATAAATACATATTTCGATGGATTCCAATACTGTGAGTTAATATCAGGAGTAGTGGCTGCACCAATATCACCCATACCACCCGCACGGGCATCGGGAGCAATGGTAAGTGATGGTACTGCAGTAAATATTGGGTTTGGCTCGACAGTTTGAGCAATTGTGGTGTAAGCTATAGAAAAAAATGTTATTATAACTAAAAGCGTTCGTTTCATAAGTTATTATTTGAGAAGCAAAAATAAACGTTTTGAATTTGCTTCAGATTTCAATTTTTATTTGGTTTGCAAAAATACAATTTTAAATTTAATGTAAATACAGCAAGATGAATTTTATTGTTCTAAAACAAACATTTTGTTCGTTTTTGAGTAAACTTCACTGTTATTGGTACTTATACTTACTCTATATAAATAAACTCCCGATTTAACTTTCACGCCATCGGCGCCGCGCAAATCCCATTGCACATTGTCGGCATTGCTTTGTTCGAACTGCCATATTTTTCGTCCTGATAAATCAAAAATTTCAATCAAGGTATTCAATATCGTTTCGGGGCGGTCGTGCTCAACCACAATGTTTGTACCTGTTTTTACCGGATTTGGGTAATTGTACACTTTGAAAATTACCGGCTGAAGTCCTTTAATCACTTCAAATTCGATTGTTTGACTTGCTGAATTGTTTAGCAAATCCCAAGCTTTAAATGTAAGCGTATGTTTTCCTTCGCTCAAATTACTTAATTTATACTGCAAACTGCCTTCGCTGTACGAATTAGCTTTTGTTTCGAAAAATTCGTTCAGCACCTTCGATTGCATTGGGTCGTTATCGATGGTAATAAGCAAATCGTGTCCGATACCGCTACCCACTTTGTTTATACCACTAACATCTTTAATTTGAGCCATTAGCAGCGGCGATTCGTTTACGGCATCGCCACTTACAAAGTTCTGAGTATTAAGGAATAACTTTATTTCGGGACCATCTGTTTCATAAACTACTATTTTACTAGTGCCACCCACCGTAAAATCTTCGAAATAACCTTGCGCATCTGCTTTTAATTCGTCGCTGTGCGCATAATAATTAATACGCCCACCACCATAATTATACTTAATATCTTTGGGGAGCATAAATGTAAAACTAAATTGTCCCTGCGTTACAGAGGCTTTTCCTGAGAATAAAACATTAGGGCGATCAGTATAAGTCATATTGCCATCGCCCTGATTATTCTGAGTAGTTATACGTTGCACTTTATCGAACACATCTACATAAACATCACCATTAAAACCTTCCACTTTTTGATTTGCCCTATCTACTATCTGACCTTTCACCTCCACAACCGACATAGCCCGTAGCGTATCGGTTCCAAAAGTAGTGTTGTTATTTATCGAAGTAGTACTTACACTATAATCAGTTGGGAAAGCCAACTTTACGGCAGGGTCGCCCAGAAAAATGTACGAAAGTTTATTTATTTCGGAGCCAACACTATTTTTAGCGATAGCCAATGCATCACCAATCCGGTAATGTTTACCGTTTATTTTTTTAAAAAGGTTTTCGGTAAAATACTTATTCACCGCAAAGTTTTGCGAAGCATATACCGGACGAGCTGCCGAAAAAATACCAATACCCCCACCATTTGGATTTAAAACGACATGCTCGCCGGCCGAAACTGATTTTTTATCAAATTCCAAAAAGTCGCAGGTTGCAGCTACCCAAATAGGTAAAATCTTGTTCGACATACCATTAACGTCGTTAACTGTCATAACACTTTCGTTCGACCAACCTTGTGGACCGGCATGACCAGTATAATTCAAATACAAAAGTCCTTTGTCGACTAAATCGTGTAGCTGCTTACGAGCAACCGGATAAGTTTCGCCACTTGCCGAAATTTCCTGATTGTAAGCATCCAAATATATTTTGGTAGTTTGATACGATTTAAAATTACGGCTTACCGTAGATGCAATGCTATCTGCTTGTTTCATGTGTAATGCATTGTCGCCATCGTCGGCCAGAAAACAAAGCTGATTTTTCCATTTTCCATTGTTAGTATTACTCATGTAATTAATGGTTTTTTTCACCACATCCTGCGCTTGCGAAGCAATTACAACCGGAAAGCGACCAATTCCAATATCGAGGCCGTGCGACGGAATTTGATTTCCTTCGTTATCGTCCAGAAAACCAAAATAATCGTCGGTAACATACGAGAGGGTTTCCACAAGTGAATTATCTGCCTGATAAGTAAGAATTAAATTATCGCCCGAAGTGGATTGCAATTTACGATTGTCGAACGTACCACGACCGAAAAGCAACAAGTATTTTGGCATATCAGCCGGTGTGGAAGCGGTAATTGCACGGTCGTAGAACATTTTCATGGCTCTGCGATAAGCAGTTGCATCGGGGGTTCCCGACGAAAATTCGTTGTACACCTGATCGGTTGTCATTACATTTACCCGCAAATTGTCAACAGTACGGTGTGCTTGAGCCAACTCTTCTGACTGTGTCAAAAAACGCGGATGTGTAATGATAATCATTTCGGCCTGAGGCAAACCGTGTAAATCCTGATTGGCTATTGCACCCACAATCTCCGGCTTCGAAAACGAATTTCCCTGCTTAGGGTCGATAGCTAAATAATTTTTTAAATTTGTACCCAGAGCAGTAAATGTAAGTTTACCTTCAATCAATGATGCAGGCATCCGCGCAATGTTGTGTGCCTCGGTAACATCCCATATCTGAACATTGCTTCCAGCATCACTCAGTTTGTATTGGCAATAATTAGTTGACCCAAGTTCGCCCACATACTGAAACTGCATAGCAGTACCACTCATTTTCAATGCTCTTTGTGCGTTGATTTCTATGTAATTGAGATAAGCCTCTGCCGATACGCCGTTCGGATTGAACGACAATTTCAGATTTAGCACATCACGCGTTGGCGTAAACGTATAAAAACCATTCGCCGCTTTTGCTTTTTCGTAGCCATCGCCATCGGTACGTTTGGGCACACTCAGTGTTTTGGTTTGTGCACCATCCAAGTCGAGTGTAAATGTGGTTATTACACCCGCCGAAGCTGCCACATCCAAACGAATTTTTGTGCTGTTAGTTTGCAGAATATTTGGAAAATTAAAAGCGAGATTGAGACTTTTAGCAATATTAAAAAATTCTCCATAAAATTCTTTTCCTGATTCAGTAACATTCTTCAATTCATTTTCGTGCACCATGTAATCGGTAAATTCTTCGACCGGAACAATGTTTGCACCTTCGGGTACTCCAACAGCAGCTGTTTCAATTTTCCGTCCTGCGCCGGCATCCGACGTTACAAAATAGTATCCTTTTGTAGAATATGAATTGATAGTATGGATAAACATTTCGCGAATGCGATCGTAACTCCATTTCTGTATACCTTTGGCATAAAAAAGTATGTAATCGCCCGAGTTAAAAACCCCATCGCTGCCATTTTCCATGTGAATGGCAAGTTCAGGTAAATCATCAATCATCGGTTTCGAAAAATCCTGATTCAACACTTCGCCACCATACCCAAAAATGCGCACATTAGCGGGCGAAATGCCCATTGCATTTAAATCTTCGTAAGTAAGGCGATAAACGCCCGTATTGGTAACGGCAATTTTTACAAATTTACCCGATTTAAGAACCGAATTGGTAGCATAGGTATGCTTTGTGGCTGATTTTTGACGTTGAGCTTTGGGCGATTTTGTAATTTCAACCGAAAACGAAGTTAATTTTTGAATGACTCCATCCCGCAGCACAAAAGGAGAAATTAGCAGTTCGATATACGAATTACCACGTACATCAAGCATTTGCAGGCTTGGATTTATGTTCTGATTTTGAATTTTATCGGTAGCCAACAGAGCAAGTTCATCAGCACTAAATACTGTAAAAACCTCATTTTTAAGCACTACGCTATACGAATAGTTTTTATCGACCGCCAATCGCTTGCTAAAATAAGGCAATTGCGTTTCGTCGGGGTAAGCTGCATTGTTAAAGCTTACAACTTTGCGCGAGTTAGTGCCAATAGTTTGCGTTTCAATACCATTCCAGTTTAGTGTGAAATCGGCATCGAAAAAAATCTCCTGAGCTGTAGTCGTAATGCTGAAAAATACAGTCAGGAGGAATATAATAGCATGTAGCTTTTTCATGAGATTTTTACTGTCTATAAAAATAAAAAACTGCACAATAAATGCAGGCAAATAATATAACGTTTTTCTGATAAGTTTATTATTATCGTTGAAAAACAATAACTTATTTTATATTAAAATCGAACATTTTTTGATCAAAAATATAGCCTTTCAGTTTGTCGCCGGGCTTAACAGTACCAACACCTGCGGGAGTTCCAGTAAACAAAATATCGCCAATCTTGAGTGTAAAGAAACGACTAATGTATGCAATAAGTTCATTGATGGGGAAAATCATTTCGGCCGAATGTCCGTTTTGTACAGTCGTGTCGTTCAAATCTAACCGAAAGCGAACATCTTGCACATTGCCAAGCGTTTCAACTGGCAAAAAATTACCGATAACTGCCGAATTATCAAAGGCTTTGCTTATTTCCCATGGTTTTCCTTCGGCTTTCAGTTTTCGTTGCAGGTCGCGAGCTGTAAAGTCCACTCCCAACCCAATTTCGGAATAATAACGCGAAGCAAAATGCGGTGCAATATTTTTTCCAATGCGGTTGATTTTTACTATCAGCTCGGTTTCGTAATGCAGCTCCTGCGAGAAATCGGGAACATAAAAAGGTTTGTTATTTCGGAGTAGCGCCGTGTCGGGTTTCATAAAAACGACAGGTTCCGTAGGATGTTTCGAGTTGAGTTCTTTGTTATGCTCAACATAATTCTGACCGATGGCAAATATTTTCATGGTGCTACATTTTCATTTTGTGCTTTTCGCAATCTTCGCAGGCTTTAATCTCGTTCAATCTGTTGAACATCACTGCTAAATGAGCATATATGGATGTATTTTGAACAATAATTCGTTCGGGTACGCGAATACGATAAGGTGTAAAATTCCAAATCGCTTTTATGCCACCTTCAATCATAATTTCGGATACTTCCTGTGCTTTATCAACCGGCACGGTTAAAATGCCGATATTTATGCCCGTTTTCTTTTGCAATTCCTTAAACCTATCGCAATGATGAATAGGCACACGATTAATACTTGTTCCTGTAATTTCATGTTTTACATCAAACCCAGCAGCTATTTGCAAACCATACTGTTCAAGTCCGCTATCGTGCATCAGCGCACCACCAAGGCTACCTACACCAAATAAAAAAGCCTTGTGTGAATTGGTAAAGCCGAGAAATTTCTCCAAAATGACAACCAATTCTTTCACATCGTAACCTACACGAGTTTTACCTGTAATTTGTACAAACGACAAATCTTTGGCCACCATCGAGGCATCTACTGCTATATTCTTGGCTATTTGTGTCGACGAAAGATAGGTTTCGCCATCCTTGAGCACTAATTGAGCATAAGCCAAATACCAAGGAAGCCTACGTAGAGTAGGTTCGGGAACTTTAAAAAGTATTTCAGAGCCGTTGTTCATGTAATGTGGTTTTTTTGGGGATTGGATTGAAATGCAAAAATAATCATTTTTTCGGAATAGCCTTCTACTATTGTGCAATTGTTTGGTGAAAGCTTGATAGTATTCAAAAAAAACAAAGGAGATTGAATTATGAATTCAGCCTCCTTTGGTATGAAAATTTAACGAATTATTTCTAATTCATTTAAACAAAATTAGTTGTTCACAATCACCTGATCAACAAACACCAACCCCGACGAAGGCATTCCACCAAATATAAACGCTATTATGGGCACAACCAATGTTCCCAAGCCATTTACTCCGGTTTTGGACATGCCAATCATTATGACCGAAAGCATGGCAAGCAACCACATCGAAATGGTTAAATCCATTGAAAAATTGGTTTTTTACAAATCAAACCCAATATCGCTGCGGAAGTATTTTTGGTCGTAATTGATAATTCGGGCGTTTTTGAATGATTGCGCTAATGCTTCGTCTTTATTTGCACCGTACGAACTTACAGCAATTACACGACCACCATTGGTAACAATTTTGCCATCTTTTGCAGCCGTGCCGGCATGAAAAACAATGCTGTTCTCCACTTTATCCAATCCGCTGATTTCTTTGCCCTTTTCGTAGTCCTCAGGGTAACCGCCCGAAACAAGCATTACGGTAACAGCAGCACGTTCGTCAATTTCAACAGTTCGTGTGTTTAAGTTTTTACGCGCAACACCTTCTAACAAATCTACCAAATCCGATTTCAGCCGAAGCATCACCACTTCAGTTTCGGGGTCGCCCATGCGGGCATTGTATTCGATGGTGTAAGGCTCGCCATTTACTTTAATAAGTCCAAAGAAGATAAAGCCGGTATAATTAATTCCTTCGCTGTAAAGCCCTTCCACTGTTGGGCGAATAATTCGATCTTCCACTTTTTGCATAAATTCGGGTGTGGCAAACGCAACTGGCGAAACGGCACCCATGCCTCCGGTATTCAGCCCTTTATCGCCTTCGCCAATGCGTTTGTAATCTTTGGCTTCGGGCATGATTTTGTAGTTTTTACCATCGGTAATTACAAACACCGAACATTCGATGCCCGAAAGGAATTCCTCGATAACCACTGTTTTGCTCGCAGCGCCAAATTTGCCATCGAGCATAGCGCGTAGTTCCGCAATGGTTTCGTCCAAATCGTTCAGAATCAACACGCCTTTTCCCGCAGCAAGTCCATCAGCTTTAAGCACATACGGAGCAGTGAGCGATTTCAGAAACGAAATTCCTTCTTCCACGTTTTCGGCAGTTACGCTCAGATAACCAGCAGTAGGTATATTGTGTCGGAACATAAATTGCTTCGAAAAATCCTTGCTTCCTTCTAATTGTGCACCCACTTTATCGGGACCAACAACTGGGATATGGCTCAATGCTGTGTCGGCAGCAAAAAAATCGACAATACCTTTCACCAAGGGATCTTCGGGTCCTACGAGTACCAAATCGATGCTATTTTCAAGCACCGCTTGTTTCAATTCCGGAAAATTATCGGCAGCAATGGGAAGATTAGTGCCAACCTGAGCCGTGCCGGGATTTCCGGGAGCAATAAAAAGTTGTGTCAATTTAGGACTTTGAGCTATTTTCCATGCCAATGCATGTTCGCGGCCACCCGAACCGAGGAGAAGAATTTTCATCTGTTTATATTCGTTTTGTTTTCAACAGCAAAAGTAGTGAAAATATGACAAAGGGACAATATGTTTTAGCACGGCGTGTTTTCTACGACCGCGATACATTTTTTACGCCTTTTACCAATTTTATTTTCTTGATAATCAGCTCTAAATCTTTGTTGTCGCTTACCATTATGGTGAGGTTGCCCTGAAACAATCCGGCATTGGTATCCACCGAGATGGAACGCAGACTAATGCTTTTTTCTTTGGAAATAAGCGATGTGATATTGGCAACAATGCCAATATCGTCGTGCCCTACAATGCGTAAAGTGATGGGATATTGCGAGCCAATGGATTTGCCCGACCATTTAGCTTTTACAATTCGGTAGTTGAAACGCTCAATCATTTGCGGCGCATTGGGACAGTCGGTACGGTGAATTTTGATACCACCCGTAACAGCCACAAAACCAAATATTTCGTCGCCATAAATAGGGTTGCAACATTTCGAAAGTTTAAAATCTACATTCTTCAAATCAGCTCCAATAACCAATACATCTTCCTTATTTTCGCTGTCACGACTGTGTTTTTCTTTCGAAAATCCTTCGGCACTGCGCATTTCGGCACTGTCCGGATTTAGTTCTTTTTTATCCAAATCCAGGTACGCATAGCGTACAGTGAGCACATCTAATTTTTCGCACGCAATTTCCTGATAAAAATCGCTAACGGTTTTGAAGCCTTTCTTTTTGGCAAGGCGCGACAGTTTTCCGTCGTCGAGGTCGATTTTCCAGTTTTTAAAGCGGCGTATCAGCGTTTCGCGTCCAATTTCAGCATCTTTATATTCCACTTCCTTGAGCGCCTGACGGATTTTATTTTTGGCTTTAGAAGTAGTTACCACCTGCAACCACGACTGATTTGGTTTCTGCGTGGGCGAAGTAAGCACCTCCACCTGATCGCCGTTGTTGAGCACGTATTTTATTGGCATGTTTTTGCCGTTTACCTTTGCTCCCACACATTTTGAACCTAAGCCAGAGTGTATAGAAAATGCAAAATCGAGCGCAGTAGCTCCCTTAGGCAGTTTATGCAAATCGCCGTTTGGTGTAAAAACAAACACTTCCTTGTCGTACAGGTTGAGTTTGAATTCGTCCATAAAATCCACAGCATTCAGTTCCGGATTTTCGAGTATTTCGCGAATGTTTTTGAGCCATTCGTCCATACCGCTTTCGCCTTTAATGCCTTTATACTTCCAGTGTGCTGCAAGCCCTTTTTCAGCCACTTCGTCCATGCGCACAGTACGGATTTGGACTTCCACCCATTTGTTTTGCGGACCAAGAACCGTGGTATGTAAACTTTCGTATCCGTTCGATTTTGGTATCGAAAGCCAGTCACGAAGTCGTTTTGGATTGGGCTGATACATATCGGCAACAATGGAATAAGCCTGCCAGCAAAGCGCTTTTTCTTTTTCAATTGGCACATCAAAAATAATACGGATGGCAAACAGGTCGTAAATATTTTCGAAAGGCGTATTTTGTTTTTTTATTTTATTGTAAATAGAATGGATAGATTTGGTACGCCCTTTAATTTCGAATTCGACACCAAGCTCCCGTAATTTTTCTTTGAGTGGTGCAATAAACTCGGCTATGTATTTGTCGCGCGACCGTTTCGATTCGTTTATTTTCTGAGCAATTTCTTTGTAAATATCTCTGCTCGTATGTTTTAGCGATAAATCTTCGAGTTCCGTTTTTATTTTATACAAACCCATGCGATGTGCCAAAGGCGCATACAAAAACGAGGTTTCGCGCGCTACGACCGACCGCGATTTTTCCGGTTCGCTGTTGAGCGTTCGCATACGGTACAACTGCGAAGCAATAATAATCAAGATTACCCGCACGTCTTCGGCAAAAGTCAGCAATAGTTTTCGGAAGTTTTCGGTTTCGAGCGAAGTGTTTCGTTCGTACAAATCACGCACCCGAATCAAGCCTTTTGTAATGGTACTTATGTTTGTAGCAAATGTTTTTTCAATTTCATCAACCGAAATACGATTTTTTTGAATAAAATCCTGAAAAAGAACACTTAACACAGCCGCTTTCCCCAACCCTACTTCGTTGAGTAAAGCATCGACAATAGCTGTTTTTTGGTAAATAAAATTCAAAATCTGTTCGGGCGAATACGCTTCGAGTGCGAAACATTTTTTGAGTAGCGCTCTAAGTTGACGGCGTTCGGCAAAACTAAAAAGGGTTGGGTGCGACAACAAAAGCGATTTGTAGTGTCCAATAATAGGTATAACTGGTTTTGACATAAGCGTATCTCAGAAAAATTTATACAAAGATACAATCCTAAAAATTAAAATAGCTATTGAAGTTGAAAAAAGTACTTAAATAATAATCGCGTATTTAGGTTTATTGCTAACAACGTTGATTTATTTTTATCGGTAATGTTCGCTGTTTTTGTTTACAATTCTTTTTTGTGCAAAATAAGTAATTAAGAATGATGGAATGGTTGCAAAAATTACATACTGATTTTGTTATCAAAAAACATCCAAAACAAAGCATTGACTATTTCCGCTTTTGCTAAAATATCGGAAGTCTTTTATCATTTGGCAAGCGATAATCCGATAACAGTTCAGTGCATCTCAACAAAAAAAAGCGACTTGCTTACACACATAAACAAGTCGCTTTTAATTTTACTTTATATCACGTTTATTTTACAAATTTTGTGGCTTTTCCATCAATACGGATAATGTAAACACCACTATTCAAATCACGACTGTAAGTTCCATTAACACGTGCTTTGTCCATCATTACACCATTGATAGTGTACAGTTCGATGGTTGCTTCGCGATTGAGTTGAACTTCGACACCGCTCATAGTGCGAAGAATACGAGATTGTGTTATTTCTCCATTATCAATACCAGTTGAAAGGAAAGGTAATGTTGATTCGTGTGCTCCAGCATAAGTAAATTCAGTATTGCGTACAGTACCCAGAATATCTGTAGTTACAGTAGCCAAACTTGGAACTTTCAAATTAATATCTTGAACTGATAAACCAGCAATGCGAAGATCGCCTGTGGCGGCGTTTTCGAAAATTACAGCAGCTGATTTGGATGCAGCATCTTGTCCAGAAGCAGTGCGCCAAGCAGCTAAATCTATTGCATCGGTAGCATTGTAATACCCTATTAAATTATTGGCAGTGGCAGCATAAATCACGTTATTATCCGACGTAAAAGTACCATTGGTACCAACTCGGCGTATTCCCCATACTTTCATTGTACTTTCATTCGATACTATAATATTGTTTTTTATATTCATTGTTCCTGCTGGAGCTGCTTCAGCTGTAGCTGCTGTTGCAAACGCAATAGCAGAGATAAATGAGCCCGATACGTCAGTCATGTCAGTCATTTCGGGAATTACGATTGTATTGTGAAAAATATTTGAGGTAGAGCCGCCAATATGTCTTATACCATAAATTTTAACACCTTTAACGGTAGCCGATGCAATAGTAAAACCTGTAATAAAATTATTGTATATATTTACAATTTTCGGTGATGCCAATTGATTATCTATTGCAATTGCACCATTACTCGCTGATGGTCCAGCTGCTGTATTCCATGTTTTTACTTGCGTAATTCTATTATTGAAAATATTAAAAGTTCCTGCTGCAGAACCACCTGCCATCACAGCAATAGTTTGAGCAGCCCCGGTACTAAGTTGACAATCATGAGTTATAGTATTCCCGCTAATTTCGCCATCACCTACATAGTTAAACAATATGGCACGTGTAGCACGTGCAGATATAAAATTATTTTGAACTTTAATTCCTGTCATAAGAGTAGTAGGAGTGCCTGAATTGGAGACGGTTACACCTGAACCTCCATTAGCAAGACCTCCAGTTAGTGTGTTGTTAACGATGGTAATATTATCCGGAGTATAATTCGTAGATGAAGTGTTGTAATTTGTAATATTGATAGGAGCCGTAGTACTTCCACTTGTGCTTTTGCATGTAATAATACAATTTTTAATTATAATATTGTCATTATTTCCATAAACTCTAAATACAGATCGTTGTAGAGTAGTTACGGGTCCATTTATTGTTAAGTCTTTTGTGGTCCCTCCTTCTGTATTTGAACCATCAATAGTAATATAGTTGGTCGAAATTAAATTCGAATTAAGAGCATTAGGTGAACCTATTACAAAATGACCGTCTATACTTGCACCTGTTGTGCCGTCAGTAAAGGTGATTATAGGATTCAAACCTGAAGCAGGTTTAATTCTAATCTTGTATTCTGTATTTATACCTAAGCTAATATTAACTGGTTCGGCTATATCACTTACAATTTCCAAAAAAACATGGTCACTCAAACCAGAAGTATTTAATCCATATACTGCTGCACTTAACGAGTTATAGTTTGCATCAAGTGCATCACCTACCTTTAAAGTGCCTGCAAGTGGAGTAGTAGCTGCAGGAATTTTTGTAAATGTTGACACATAATTATTGCTACTGTTCGAAAGATAACTATCTCCCCCTGGATCACCCCAGCTTTTTGCCCAAACATGCAATTTATAGGTTCCATAAGGTAAACCTGCCAATAAATTGATAGTTGTAGTTTTCGTACCCTGATAGTTGTTTACACCAAGCGATACCTGATCCATAACTACTTCTGTTGCTGCAACATATTCGAAAGTTGCAGTTACGTTTGTAATCTTATAATAAAAAGCTGCTCCGGTACGAACATCGCCACCATCAGCCCAGTATTTCATATCGGCTCCGGCAATTGATAACTCTGAAACTAAACCAAATACTTTTGCATTTAATGCGGTTGCACCAGATGCAGGATCTGAATCTGAAAGAAAATAATTGTTTGATGCACTTACATCATTGACACTTATTGTCAAAAAATCGTTAAACCAGCCTGTGGCTGCAAACGAAAAAGCGGAAATCAGCACTAAAATGGCTAAAAGAGTAATTTTTCTCATAACATTTAATTTTTAATTGTGAATAGTTTGTTTT
>DYSC01000202.1 GCA_020726365.1 Porphyromonas sp. | reverse complement strand
ATATGTTACTCCAAGAGGCACAGTTCCGGTAAAATTGCTTTGTGTTTGATTATGTGTTATATTCACACCTAAACCAATACCGGAATACATATTAAATTTTTCCTCTCGTAGAAAGTTTACAGTTGTATGTAATTCAGTATTTAGAAACATATTAGATTCTCCATTTGCCAAACCAAATGAAAAATTAAGGCGTGGTTCTAACGATATTTTTTTTTCTAAAAAAAACTTCATACCAATATTACCATTTATGGGATATAAGTTAAGAGAAGTTTGTGCCTGCATAGTAATTGCACTTAAACAACATATTAAAAACAAAATTTTTTTATTAATAGTCATAGGAGAGTAGTAAGAGATATTACAAATTGATAATATGATTTGTTCCATAAGGATTGATTTGTATTGGCGATTGTGTTAATTTTAAATTCATGTATATTTGTAGTAGTTTATTTAGTGAAACTACTCTTCCA
Organism: Porphyromonas sp.; assembly: GCA_020726365.1. Taxonomy (GTDB): domain Bacteria; phylum Bacteroidota; class Bacteroidia; order Bacteroidales; family Paludibacteraceae; genus Paludibacter. The sequence continues at coordinate 1,863 of DYSC01000202.1, read as the reverse complement.
ACAGATTCGCTCCATTCTTGTTGGGTAGATGTGTTATTTGGATTTAATAGAGTTGATGTTCTAATCTCGTTAAATTTTAAAATCCATGTAATTTCGTCAACACCAGTGAATGGTGAACCTACAAAGTGATTATTAGTTTGATTTATCATTGCACTTAATCCATCGGGATCATCTCCATCTCCATGTTGAATACAGCAATCATAGATACATAATAATGAAACAGGAAGTTTTATACCAAGCTCCTTACAATATTGGACAGCAGGATTGTAATAATATAAGTCACTAATAAAATCTTGAGCATCAATAAATTTAGAATCTGCCACAGAATTAGTCCAAGCAGTAGGTAAATTTTCTAATCCAGAAATATTTGAACTTGCAGAATCGGCTAAAAGTTGAAGTAGCGGAATAAATTGCGATAATGAGTTTATTGGTTGTAATTCTGTGTATTTTTGAACAACTGCCAGTAAATCGGCTGTTGCAGTTGTAAAACCAGCTTTACCAGCAGTATATCCACGACCATCGTTTAGATTTTCTATATACCCGTATTGAATTATTGGACTATCATTTTCGAAACACGAAATAATTTTATCAGCTAAAATTTTTTGTGATTGTTTGAATGGAATCAATGTTTCTTTAGCTTCAGAATTATTTAATGTTTTATCACAAGAAAATAAAAATATTACCACTATAAGTAACAACTTGTTTATTATTGTCTTCATAATATTATTTAAAAGCATTATTTATATTTTATTATTTATTAACTAAGGCTTTGGTTTTTGTATTTGGGCTAACGGATGAGTGTAAGTGCAGTAGGGGATTGCGGGCTTCTTTCCTGTCGAGCCACAACGCCGTTGTTGCGGGCTGCGGACTTTGTTGTTCGCACTGAAACCCCAATTGTTATATAGTTTTTGTGTGTGCCCTGCATGAGCAGGGCACGCCCACTCCAAAGCTTTAGAAAAAAGTCAAAAATACAAATTTTTCTTTAGCATCGGTAGTGGTGTATTTTTCCAGGAGGGTTCATCCTGTGAAATGCGAAGCAATTCTGCCTTGACAGAATTATTTCACAGGGTGAAAGTCCCTTATGCATGGGATTAGCGCCCTAAGCATTGGCAAGTCGCAAGGCGCTACACTGAGCTAAGTCGAAGTGTGGTTATCGGTGACGATAGCACTGAAGGGGGAGTGAACGAAGAAATGTCCACCGGACATTTAGAAGTGATTGACCCGACCGTAGGTCAAACTGCAAACTCCGGTACTGATCCTTCGACTGCGCTCAGGATAGACCAAGCAGGAATCTAATATGAGGCTACAAGGTTGGATAAGGCAGCACACCATGCCAACGTCCCAACTGCATTTGGACGGATTGGAAGAAGCCTGAACAGGGCGGAGCGTTAAGAAAATATCCAGTGGATATTTTTAGCGAACGAGCCAGATTGCAGGGCAGGCAAAAGCCTTATTCGTTTAGGAGTTGACCAAGAACATGCTTATGCATGGAGTCGTACCCGAATGGGTGGATGGGCTGTTGCCCAAAGCCCTATTCTTATTACGACAATTACTTTAGAACGCTTGAAGAAAAGAGGCTATGAAGCTCTATTTGATTATTATCTATCCATTGCACCACATCTTAACGAACCGCTGTATATGTGAACGAAGGAAACAATCCAGTGAATTGTTTCCGAAGAGAAAAGCGGAGCTTACGTACGTACAGTGGTGTGAGAGGCTCTCCCCGTCAGCTAATTACTGGCGGGGCAGTCTACTCGATTGGGGGCTTTTCATTCTTTTATTCGAGAAAAAAAGGTTAGAACAAAAAACCTAACGATAAATCAATGTTTTTATAATAAGAATAGGTATATTTTAGTCCTGCTG
>DYSC01000201.1 GCA_020726365.1 Porphyromonas sp. | reverse complement strand
CCAAAACCAATATATGCTTTACCATCAACTACTTCGGCTATGGCTCCAACTCTGCCTTTTCCGGGAAAGTCGGATTTACGTGTCCATGTATTATTTTCAGGGTCAAACTCCCAGCAATCGGTTAAACCGGCACTGCCTTTGGTTCCCTGTCGACCTAATGTAATGTAAGCCTTGTTGTTGATAACAAATGATGATGCTGTAGCCCGCTCTAAACCAGCAGGAATTTGAATGGATTGAGGTAAAATGTTGGGATAAGGTGAATCTACCGTGTCGATGCACGATACGAATACAATTGAGAGTATAAACAGAACTGTTTTAAACCACATTCTTCTATTTTTCCAAATTCTTAGTTTTGATACACTCGTACCCAATCAATTTCCATTATACCTTCGCTGCCATGCGACTTTTGCGGAATAAATGAATTGAAGGCAAGGAACATTTCTTCTTTTGGTATGTTGGCCGTAGTGCGGTGCACTTCCACATTATTGATCATCCACACCAATTCGTTTTTCGACCATTTGAGTGTATAAATGTAGAATTTAGCAGGGTTTATGCCTGAAATTTTTGTACCATCAAAAATATTCTTGTAGGCATTGCCAATATTTATTTTTTTCCTGTCGAAATGGAAAATGTTGATATGAGGCAATTTACCATCGGCTCCCAACCAAAAAGCATGATTTACGTTGCCCGTACAGCGAATTTTAGCCATAAATACACCTCCCTGCTGACGAAATTCAAGTCCGGTTTGCAACACATCCGAAGTATATTCAAATTCCTGCATTACAAAACCCTTTTCCTTATCCCATGCACGTGCTGTTACGGTTTCTTTTTTGGTAGCTATAGTTAAAATACCATCGCGAACCTGTATGTTCTTTCCACCGTTGTTAGCTTGCTTTTCGTTAGAAAACGAGTGATTGCCAATAGCATTTGGACTTTTGTAATGAAATCCGAAATTCCACGACGATTTACTGAGCGAATTCCAGTTGAAAGTATCTTCGAATGCTATTTTTTTATTCAAAAAATCCTTAAAACGCTCTGGCTTTTCGTTAATATAAAACTGTATATCCGAATTTTTATCGAGTTCATAAAAACGCTGTTCCTTCTTGTATTCGGCAGTTGTTTGCCAACGCTGTGCATTCGACCAAAACGCATTATTTGTTTTAAATTCGTCGCTTTCTATCTTTTTTTTAAGCTCTTCGTATTCCTTTACTACAAACGATTCGTGAAAACGACAATAAATTTTGTAATTCGACGATTTTTCGAAAGCTTTTTGCTTTTGTAGAATTTCGGAAGCTGCAACAGCTTTTTTATCACCTAACTTTTCGTAATCGGGACTTTTTTCAAATGCTAAAAAAGATTTTAATTCAGGAGAATGCAGCACTTCGTAGTAAACCTTAATTTTGGGCGAATGATGCAACTTATTATAGCGCTTTAAGGCTCTGTATTCCTCTGTATCTTTGTACTTTCGGTTCTGAAGTGTTTTTTTATTCTCGATAAAAGCCGCAGCTTTCACTTCATGAAACAGTTTTTTGTACTCTTCGAGTTCTACCGATTTCGAAACCTCTTCGTAACGCTTCATAGCAACAATCAACTCCTGCTCCCGTTTCTCAAGAACTTCAGTCGGTGTAATTTTTCCTAACAGGCTTTTCCAGAATAGATTCATAAATATATTTTTAAAATTTATGCCCCAAGCCCCTAAAGGGGATGTGAATTACTTTTGTCTATTAAATATTTACCAAAAAAAATTTAAATCGCTTCGAATACCACTCTTTAATCCCCTTTAGGGGGTTTGGGGGAGTATTATTTGCTGTATGAAATTATAACATTCAACTAAATCTATTGCTATCAATGGTTTAAAATACTCAACCGGAATAAACATCTCGGCACGCATGCGGTCGGTTTGTTTCAATAAGTCGTCGTAAAAACCGTTTTCGTTCAGAATAATAACCGGTTTTTTGTGCTCACCTACTATTCCTGCTGCTAATACATCAAACAACTCGTCCAATGTGCCATAGCTCCCGGGCAAAATCACAAACACATCCGAACGTTCTTTCATCAATTCTTTGCGTTCGCCCATCGTTTTTACAGCCACCAGCTCCGTACACAACTGATTCACACGTCCCATGCGCTCTACAGCTTCGGGAATTACGCCAATAATCTGACCATTTTCGGCTGCTGCTCCTTCCGAAACTGCCGACATAGAACCTCCCGTAGCACCACCGAAAACCAACAAATGTCCGTTTTGGGCTATCCAAACACCTAGCTCAAAAGCTGTATCTAAATAATTTTGAGCTATATGATTACTCGACGAGCAGTAAACGGCTATATTCATTTTTTT
>DYSC01000059.1 GCA_020726365.1 Porphyromonas sp. | reverse complement strand
AATTAGAAACGATGGCAAAAATTGTTAGAAAAGAGAGTTTTAATGTTTTCATGATGATAATGTTTTTTTATTACAATTGAATTTTTTGACTATAAGTAGAGTTTGTGTTCTTAGCTTTTACGATATAAATTCCACTTGGAAGGGATTTGACTACAAAAACTGACCCTGACTTCACTAAACAACTTGAACAAATTACACCGTTAAAAGTATATATTTCAACAGTAGTTTCAGGGCTGGATGAATTGATATTCATCGTTTTGTTTGCATAATTATAGGTGATAGTAGGTGCAGCTATTGTCATTTTCGAAGATGAATTTGTAGTATTTTCAATCATATTTGGGAAATCGCTCCAATATTCTTTACTTTGGTATGTTGATAATGTCCCGGTAGGTACATAGAGTGTAATATTGTTAAAATCATTACCATTAAAACTTTGAGTAGATAGCGTTAATGGGGTTGTGTAATGCACATAGATTTTTGTCAGGTTACTGCACCCATAAACGATATATTCTCCTATATTATCAACTGTGTTAGGTATATCTAAGGATAATAAACCGGTACACTCCCAAAATGCTTTGTCCGTAATAGATTTGGTGCCTTCTCTTAGCGAAATTGATGTGCCAGAAGGCATAGTGCCCTTATATGTATAAAATACATCGTTTATGTAAATCAAACCATCGCTCAGATTCTGAAACCAAGGTGTATTATTCAATGCGTTATTACCTATATAGATTACTGAGTTAGGGATAGTAACTGACGATAAGTTTGAACAATTATAAAAAGATTGCTCTCCGAGGTCTGTAACCGAATTTGGAATTACAACTGATGTCAAACCGGTACAACCATCAAAAGAGCAACAACCAATGCTTAAAACTGAAGTTGGTATTGTAATAGATGTTAAGCTGGTACAACCAATAAATGCCGATCCACCTATATTTGTTATTGAACTCGGGATGTCAATTGAAGCTAAACTGCTACAGTTACCAAACATATAACCACTAATATCAGTAATCGAATTCGGGATATTGACAGATGTTAAATTAGTACAGTAGTAAAACACGCTACCACCCATGCTTGTAATCGAATTGGGTAAAGTAGCCGATGTTAAAAGGGTGCATTTGTTGAAGACATTGTGTCCAATCGTTAATACAGATGAAGGAATGTCAATTGAGGTTAAGCCGCTATTGTAAAATGCTTTATAATCGATATTTGTTATCGAATTTGGGATATTTATAACTGATAAGCTACTACAATTCATAAAAGCCTCAGCAGCAATAGCAGTAAGTGTACTTGACAATGAAACAGAAGACAAACTACTACAAGTTCTAAAAGCTCCAACTCCGATACTTGTTACAGAATTTGGAATAGTAATTGAAGTTAAATTACTGCAATTTTCAAAGGCTTCATTTCCAATGCTGGTTGTACTAGATGGAATTTCAAGTGTTGTTAATTTGGAGCAAGCTTTAAATAGGCTATTATTTATTGAGGTAACAGACGTTCCAAGCGATGCAGACGTTAAATTGCTACAATTATTAAATGCCCCAGTTCCCACAGTTGTAAGTGTATTTGGGAAACTCACCGATGGCAAACTTGTGCAACCCAAAAAAGCATAGGTACCTACTGTTTCAACCGACGAACCAATTGTTAGAGATGTTAAACTACTACAAATTCTAAAAGCTCCAGCTCCGATACTTGTTACAGAATTTGGAATTCGAGCGGATATTAAATTAACGCAGTTTTTAAATGCATTATCTGCAATGCCTGTTACAGTATAAGTAACATCTGAATAGGTAATGTAATTAGGAATACTTACATCTCCTTCATACAAAGGCGTTTTTGCTGATACACTTACAGTATTTGTTCCTGTAGTTGTGTAAGTAATGTTGTTCAATGTAAAAGTAGTTGCGTGAACTGTTATAGCAGCCATCAAAACTAAGATTGATAAGAGTAATCGTGTCATATTGTTTTTATTTTTGTGTTATAATTTAAGTAGTTGGTCTAAATCGCCGGCAGCACGGTTAACCTGCTGAATAAGGATATTGCCTCCTAAAGTGGAGTCTTTGAGCACACGGGTGAGCTCAGCATCGATGCGGATAAGTTCGGCTAAGCGCACGGAATCGCCTAAATTACGGCAAAGCTCTATGGTTTGCGGAATGGTTATTTGAGCGTACTCGATAAATTGTTGATTGTAGCGCACATTTTCGGGGGTGGCATCTTTTATGGCGTAACGCAGGTCGTTGGCTGCTGTTTCGATATGGTACTTTACAGCAGTGTCAATTTCGGCTGTTAACGGTTTTTCGGTATTGGCTGTTTGGTTGCAGGCGGCAAGTAAACTCACCATAAGCACCGAGGCGAAAATGAAAATTGGAGTTCTCATACATTTATTTTTTTAAGTGCATAATTTTGTTTATAAAAAAACACAATGCAAATAAAAGTCAAATGCTTGACTTTTAAAAATAAAGCATGTTTAAATTTACCAATCTGTACAAGTTTGTACTCAAAATGGCTTGTAATGGGTGGGGATATTAAAATAAAAAACCGAATTGCAGGTTTTCGGTTGCAACTCGGCTTAGATTTTATTATTTTATTATCGCCTTCTGTGTGAAATTTTCGCCATTCATGTTTACAGAAACAAAGTATATACCGGCAGGCAAAGCCTCCATATTGATGTGAATATTTTTGCTTTCGCAAGCGTTTTTGCTGAAATGTGTATTATAAATTTCTTTCCCTAAAACGTCAGAAATCCGAACATTAATATCTTGATTTATTTTACCCATTGTAAGCTGAATTGTAAGTTCGTCAACAAATGGATTTGGAAAAACATAGAATGGTTTTTCTTTATTTCCTTCATTCTTTAAATCCTGGATTGATGTGAAGTCTTCGTAAATTGCAGCAAATTGAGCAAGCTCCTGTTTTTTAACTCCAATGCTAATGCCTTCAATCAGATAGTAAACATCTTGTTTTGAAAGAATTTCGTTATCGTTAAAAACATATTCACCTGTTGTTGAATTTACGTTGACACGAACTATAAGCGAATCGTTAATCTTTTTCCAATTCTCATTTTCATTAAACCGCCTATATAAGTCGAAGCCTTTTAATAAATCTTCATCAATTGTTTTCCAACTTATTAATACAGAATCGCCTCTGTGGTTTGATGTTGTTTCACTTATTCTTGCAATAATTCGTCCTGTACCTTCTACATCGTCATTTTTAAGCACCGGATTAAGACCGTAGTCCACCTCATCGCCATCAGTTAATCCACCTCCATCGGTATCGGCAATGGTCGGGTTGGAGCGATGCAAATACTCATCTTTGTTTAACAATCCATCAGTGTCTGAATCATCAAGAGGGCTGGATATACCAAAGTAATTTTCCCAATCATCAGGCATTCCGTCATTATCATTATCGGCATCCGAAAGTGGGTGGTCATCAATATTGTCGTCAATGCCATCGTCATCTGTATCTGTATTGTTAGGGTTTGTACCTTGATTCATTTCAACAATATTCTGAATTCCATCACCATCTTTATCGCCATTTTTATCATTTATGACATCAATGGAATTGAAATACATTTTTTCGAGTGCATCGTTCATGCCATCAACATCCGTATCATCGGTACTAAAAAAGTCGAAATTCAACTCGTTCGATTTATCGCTAATATTTCCGGCAGCATCATAAGCTTGTACCCATGCTTTGTACGATTTTCCGGGCGTAAGGGCATGATACTTTATATTCGTAAGTGTTTTTACATCCGTTGCATAACAACTTTCTTCCTCATTATTCTTTACAAATAACTGAAAACCTTTTGCATCGATATCTGAAACCGACCACGAGAATTGAGCATACCTTCCGGAAATCTCGCCGGTAAGGTGCAATTCTACTTGTAATGATTGTGGAACAGCGGGAGCAATGGTGTCAATCTGCAAATCATCGCTAACAATTAATTGCTCTGTGCTTGCCTCGCTAAGTAATCCTGCATTCGATTTCCCTTTTACAACAAAAAAGGTTGAATCCTGATTGTTTCCTACAGAGAATTTGCTTTCATTGGTTTCAAATTCTTGTGAATATTCTCCTGTTTTGTTACCAACATGAACAACGTATGTTTTACTTCCTTTGGAAGCATTCCATTTTACGGTAGTTTCATCGTTAAGTTTCACAAATTCAAAAGATTCCGGCGCATTGATTCCGCCATTGTATGCAAAATTGATTTCCGAATTGTATTCAATTTTTTGGGGGATATTGATTCCGTCTTCAAAAATTGCGTAGAGTTTATAGTCTATTGCTTCAAAACTTTCAATATCAAAAGTCTGTTCCAACAAGCCATTCACGAATTTTAAAGGCGTTTTGTTGAGTCGTATTCCCTGCACACTATCATTTTTAGCGATATAAAAAACAACATTTGCCGAGTCGTTAGCAGTATTTGAAATACTACAATTGAGTTCTAATTTATTCTCGGAATTTATGGTTACGTTATCAAAACTAAAAGTATCTTCTTTGGGTGTTATTGATGCTTTTACACTGTAATCTTCCACTTCGCCCGAGTTTGGAATCATAACTATCCAGTCTCCAGCCCTATTTTCCAGTGTCATCACAAATCCGTTTGTGCCCTCCGATTCGGGGTTATGTTCCATGTAATGAGTACTTAGGTACGCTCCATTTGCCGGATTTTTAAGGATAACAATCGGGCGAACAGTACCGCTATAGCTCACAGTAAAATCTATAAAATCATTCGAATTTTCAGGAATAGTAATTGTAAACGAATCGCGTTCGGCACGCTGCGTAAAGTTCTTAATATTTTTCAGTCCACTTCTACTGGCATGTAATGCTCTCGTTTTGTTGCGGTTAAAGGTTGCCAATTCATAATTTGTAAATCCACACACAGGGTTACCGAGTAAAGGCTGAAAATATCCGATATGAAGTGCTTTGTAACGCCATTCTGTATCGCAACTAATATACGGGAAATCCCATGTTGTGTGGCAATTCACGCTTACCGGATACCGAATATCGCGTGTGTAATTAAAAGCAAAGCCATATTCGCTATTGCTGTTCGATGTTTTAATTTTTCCGATGAGCGCTTGCTGTTTCAAAGAGATTTCATTTTCGGGCCAGTCAATGCCCATATAATTTACTAACCCTTTCTTAAGTTTAATATCCAACGTGCCACTTACTCCAAAATCAAATCCGGGCTTTACATTGTTGCCTTCGATATGATAATAGTTCAACATATTAAAATTTACATTTCCTGAAATTAACTTGTTGGTTAAACTTGGAAATGCAAGTTCGGCCGACCCATTCAGTAGAATATCTACATAAGTGTCAGATTGTTTGCTGCTTAACATTACTTCGGCTTTTGCTAAACTTATGTAACGCAATAATTTCATTGTTCCGATAAAACTGAAATCTTCACGCAAATCTGGGATTTTTTGCATATAAAAGTCGACTTCACCCTTAAACGAGAGCACTTTAAAATCAAAAATCGAAGGACCGAATAATATGCTTGCTGAACCATTTAAAGTTAGGTTTTTGAATTTTTCATCGGGTGTAGTCGCAATATTGTACATAGCGCTTAAACCATCGAGTTCCCAAACACTTTCAAGTCCTATACCAAAACCTACGGTCATTGCACTCAGATTTACAGCTTTTACATCAATCAGTTTGATGTATGGCGAGGCATTTAACATGCTGAATTTGGCTTCGATATACGGAATGGACTTAGCTGTACTAAAAGCTCCTTTGAAACTTTTTTGTGGTTTCAGTGCCCAAGGAAAAAGCAGAGCTGCCTCCATGTGTAATCCCCATTTTTGTTCATCGCTAAAGTATTTGAAATCGGCGAAAGGCGCGACTAATCGGGTATTCATAAATCCCAAATCTGGAAAAATGGATGCGCTGTTTCCCCAAATAGGATAATTATTTACATCTTTAGCAATAAATCCAATGCTATCGCCTTTAAGTTTTATTCCAAAATCGGCTCCATATCCAGCTGTAATACCGAATTTAAAGAAATCGTTATCGGCAAGTACTAAATCGGCTTTTTCGGACACCACACACAAATCGTCTTTAGCGGTTTCGGTTAATTTTACCTGTTTGCATGTAAACTTCACGGGACCTACCGAAACATCAAAATCGTGTACATCGCCCTGTATGTGTTTAAAATTATCGATAGTAAACTGATAAATACTAAATTGCAAGGGCTTACTGTCGCCTCCATTTACGCCCGGATAGTTGGGCGCGAAACTGCTAGTATAGCCTATGGCTATTTTATTTTGTTTCAAATCCCATTGCAGTATTTTCATAAACTCCTTGTTGAGTGAAGGAACAAGATTACTTTCGACTAAAGCCGTATGATTTTGTGGGTACAACCTAATGGAATCAAAGCGAACACTTCCATCGAAAACAGGTAGGTAAGTATCAATACTTTCTTTGAAATGGAATTTTCCGCGAGCTTCGATGATACTATCTGCCGCTAAATCGATAGCAATATAGCCGCTACCTACAAAAATATCCTGATAATGACCACCTTCGGCATATTCATTTTTTAAATAAATACGATATGCGCCGGTTGTTTCAAGAATATTCGTTGACTTTCGCTGCCAGTTGTTGGAGTGAATTTTGTAAAAATCGACAAGTTGAAATACGCTTGTTTTAATGTAAAAAGTACTCGAAATTGTAGTGTCGTTATTGTGTATGGCTTTTACGTTAATATAAATGGTGTCGTTTGTTGTTGTTTCTCTATCGAAAACATACAAAACGGTGGTATCTGTTTTTTCAATATTAGCTTTATGCCAAAAAACAACTCCGTTTTTCAACAACTCAACATCGTATTTACGAGCGCCTATGCTATTATTCCATGCTATGTATAGCGAATCCGACGAAGTTAAACTTGCTTGCTGAGGAACAAATATATTGAAGGATGATGGTGACACTTTAGCTGTTCTAAAGTTTTGTTTTATTTTGTATGAGTGCTTGTTATCCCAATCTGCCCATACGATTAATTTATAATTTGTATCCGAAGTTAATTCGTTCTCTATCGTTTTTGGCAAACAGGCTTCAAGACTATCTATCGTAAATGTTTTATTATAGTTCAAAGCCGTATTTACAATATTTATGTGAAAAGCTGATGCCTTGGTCATTGGTTTAAATCGCACACACGGGTAAAGCGACACTGTAGAATCGTTATTGACCGGAAATTCTACTATCGGAGTTCTGTTAATTCTAAAACTATTAACACTAAATTCGGTGTACGAAACAGAATCTAATGATGGTCCTCCACTTATTTTGAGATACAATTTTTCATTAGGAATTTCGGGAATTGTCCACTCAAAGCTGTTATTGTTTTCAAAATCAGGTGTTTGTTCCCTTGCGACAATAGGCTGAATCACATTTTTGTTACTATCGCACAAACTAATTTGCATGTTTCGGATAATACCTTTTGTTTTCCACCTCAGTGCGTAAACGCTGTCAATTTCGAGTTTTTCACCCGCAACTCCAAAATCATCCTGAACCTGTTGTGCAAAACTTTCGATAGTGATGGTTGGCAAATATTGAATTGTAAAATTATTCGAAGTGAATATGTATTTGGTAGTATCTGCAAACCGTTGTTCCAAATCAGTAAGCTGTATTATTATTTGTGCCGAATCGGTAACTGCCAAATCGGAAGGAATTGTCCATGTATAACTGTTTAATCCGTTTTGGTTCTCGATGTTTTCGACAATGAGTAAATTGTTGTTTGTTTTTAAATCGCTACAAGTGATTTTTACGTTTTCGCCAATGCCTTCGTGCAACCATTTTATTTCCATGCTTTTACTCCTGATAGCCACACTGTCGGTTTGTGGTGAAATGAAATTTATGCGTTCGCGATAAACGGTAAAAGGGTACTCTGAGATGCTAAAAGTTCCTTTTGTAAAATTGTCCGAGCTGTAACCACTACCACTTTCCACTACAATAATTCGTGCTTTATGTGTGTTCGTATCGGGCAACATAATGTTGTAATTTTTGAGAGATGCCGTAACATTACTTGCCAACGTGCTGAAAGTGTGAGTGCTATCGGTACTGAATAGTATATCTACCTGATTTATAAATGCAGGTGCATTCCATTTTACCTGAATTGTTGAATTTGATTTTAGGGTTATGTTATTATCCGAAGGATAAATAATTTTCAAACCTGAAACCTCCGATAAATCCTGCTTTACTTGATTTATCCAAAGTCCATCCTGTTTTCCGTTTACAATGTCAACATGGTCGTAATCTTCGAATGTGCGAATGTATTTGGGTGTATGATTTGTAAATATTGCACTTTCGTAAGGAACAATACCATCGCTTTGTTTCCCGAGACCATTTCCGAGTATATATGCGCCAACGTTTAGTTTTTCCTTGTCGGTATCCATGTGTTGCGATAATTCACCCTGCGTTTTTCCGGCATATACTACGGTTTTTGTATCGTAATTCGATGATAGGTTTAAAGAGTTTAACCAATCATTTGCTTCATCGCTGTAAGTTGCATAATCGAGTAATTGGTCGTAGTTTGTCCAATGTAGGTCTGTACGATTTGCCTCGTTGTATTTACTTGCGGGGAACATTGCTTTTTCTAATTCTTTCATTATAGGATTATACGTGCCTCCCAGACGAGCATCGCGTGCCGGTCCGTTAGCCAAAGGCGATCCATGATGGGGAGTTCCGAAGGTTATTAGTCGGATAAGATTTGAACCTATTGCTTGTCCAGTATTTACTCCTGTCGTGAAATTTCTATTAACAAACGACCGTGCAATCAGTCCACCCATACTGTATCCCATAAGCACAAATCGCATATTGCGAATTTCTGATATTTCAAATTTGGCTTGTAGGTCGGCAGCAATTTCTTCCACCGATTTCAGATTCGAAAAGTAAGCCACTTTGTATAGTTTAAATGAACTTTGTAAAGTGGAGTCGGCATTGAACGAATTTATAAAGCTATCCCAATGATAGGTTGATGGACTTGCAGGTTTTCCATCGAAATTCAAGCCGTGAATTAAAATTATCGGTAGTCGTTCGCCTAATCGAATGCTATAATCTACTTCTTGTAAAGTTAAATCATCGTCCTGATTTGTGGTTTTAAAACTACGATAATTGCTCCACCTACTACTGTCGTTTCCATTTACAGCCCTAACTCTCCAAAAATAGCGAGTGTCTTTGTTTAATGAAACAATATTCTCGTAATCCGTGGAGATATTGCGTTTGTAGGTGTGTAATACATGTTCTTCACCCTGCCTTAATTCCAAATCGAAGGTTAGTTCTCCGGTAAGAGGATGATCCCAATTCAAGTATAAGGATTTGAAATACACATTTTTTGCATCGTCCGAATACGAAAGCTGTTCCGGTACATTCAGCTCGATTTCGAAATTAACAATGGTGTCGTTTGCTAAAAACAGCGTTTTATCAGTTTGAGGGTTGAAATTTAGTCCATCTTTTACCGGAACAATAATATATTGAGCACCATATAAACCGGTAAATGAATAATCACCATTTGAATTTGTAGTAACACTAACTGTGTCGGCGACACTTCCTATAAATAAAATACTCACCCCACTCTGTCCTGTACCATTTTTATATACCGCCCTTCCGCTTATAATTTTGGTGATTTGCGATGCCGTGAAAGTGAGTGTTGTATCTTTTTTTAGCTGCTGTATGTCGTAAAAATTGGGTACAAAGTTATATCCTTGTTTATAAGGACTAAGTCTAAAAGTAGCATCGTAAGCTTTTGTAAATGTAAAATTACCCGTATTGTCGGTAAAAACAGTATCGGCCGACATTGATTCATTTACAACTATAAGAGGAAGTTGTTTCATGGCACTATCAGCACAAAAAGCTGAACCTGATACAGTAAGTTGATTTATTGAGGCTGAAAAATTTTTAGTCTGATTGGATACAATATTAGTTATCTGACTGTAAGCCGGATTAAAACTATAACCGTCTTTTGTGGGGACTACGTTGTAAGTACCACCCGTAGTAACTGTAAATGAATAGTTCCCATTGCTATCGGTCGTAGCGTTTTGCGGTGTTAATCCTGTAAGTTGGACAAGAACATTCGGTAATGGACTATTATCTGAAAGCGTTATTTTTCCGGAAATGGTATTGGTAGAAGCAAAAGTAACCAAGTGGAATAACAGAAGGACGATGGAAGTTTTAACCCGTTTCATACGCATTATGATTATGATTGTAATATTACAAAATACAATGCAACAATTCTTTTAAAAAAAACTGTTCGCAAAATAAATATATGCAAAAATATATCGTTTTTTTTATATGAACAAACTATTTAATATGACAAATGGTATGACAACCTTTAATTTCCTCTATTTATGAGAAACCAAATAAATCAAGTAAATGCATGGCAATATCAGCATTATTATTCAACCCAATTTTTTTTCTGATTCTGTTTCGATATTTTGCAATAGAAGTTTCTGTAACATTTAATAGTTGTGCCGCTTCTGCCGATTTAAGTCCTGAAGTAATAAGTAAACATACGTTTACTTCGGTAGTTGAAAATTGTGGAAATTTAGAACAGAGTTTGGTGCGAAAATCGGAATACATCTCATTAAATTTCACAATAAAATTTTCCATATTGTAATTGTGTAGCTGATTAGCAGTTGCAGTTACAATGGCTTCATTATATTTTTTATTGAGAATATCTGTTTTGATATTTGAGAGTAAAATATTGAATTGCATTATTTTAGAATAAGCTTCCGCAAGTTCTTTACGTTTATATTTTAAATCTAATTCTTGCTTATCCATATCATTTTTTAAAATCTGATTGCCGAGTTTATGTTCAGCTTCTTTTTTTACAGATAAATTCAACTGTTCCAGAATTATATTTTTCTCAAGTATTCCATTTATATACAACTCAATGGTGCTTAAAAACATCTTAAGTATCTTAAGTATCAAAAAGCCAATTATTATAAAATTAATAATACGAATAGATATGCAGGCAAAATGACAATTCTTAAAACCATAATCAATTGGGATGTACGGGTTTTTTACATACATGCAAATTCCAGTACATATAATTAATAATAAGGAAAATAGGAAAATATGTAATGGAAGTTTTTTTGTTTTACTGAAAAGGGCATATATTATAGCTACTACAAACCACAACGAAGCCATATCTATTAATCCTAAAACTAAGGCGTATATTCCGGTTACAAAGAGTGAAGCTATGAATATCCACAATTTATTGTCAATATTAATTTTACTTCGGTTCAAATAAATAATTAATACTGTAAGTGATAGTATGAAAGGAATTAGACGAATTATAAAACAGTGGCTTGCTTCAACAGCAAAATAGGCGATAACAACAAGTGGCAGCGACATAATAGATATGAATTTTAGTCCGTAATCGACTATTTTATTCGTAATCTCATTTTTATAATTTACCTGATATTCTGAGTTTAGCATATAGAATTGGAGAATGTGTTCTATTTGAGGGTCCAAATATAATGAAAAATCGGCATTTGAGATTTTTTATTAAAAAAATGTTGTTTTATTTCAAATCTATAGTATCGGTTGTAAAAAATATTCTACCTTTACAACTATGATACTCCACTAAAACAGGGCATTAAGATAGAATTGTATTATCTTTAAACAAAAATTTTATGTCAACATCGAGGAGAAAATTCAGCAAATAATTCAAAGCAAAAGTAGTTTTATAGAGTGTTAGGTTTCAAGGTAAATGTAAAGCGAATTCGCCGTTTGATGAAACTCGTTGACTGGAAAACCATTTATCGAAAACCACGTACAACAGTAAGTGAAAAAACGCATTATAAATATCCCTATCTTTTGAGAAATTTGATAAATATAGTAAAACGAGCCGAATAAATCAACTTTATTCGGCTCGTTATTTTTATGTACTAATGCTGTAAATAGCTCTGGCATTTTTTATTTTTGCACTACCAAATATTTGGATACACTCCAGAATTTATCGGTATTTTTAATGGTAATAGTTACTGTTTTGTCTTCTTTTACATCCAACGAATAACTATCTTTGGGATGACTTGATAATATTTTTACTTTTTTAGCTGCTGTAGGTATCGATTTTAATTCCCGTTTATCCATCGATGTGAAACCCGATTTGTTGAAGTTAGCACCCAAAACCGATTTTGCCTGAAACAAACCATTGCTGGTTACAACGCCTGCATCTTTAAGCGATTTGGAAGAGGCTATGGTATAATGTACCGTATTGAGGGCAGTTTCTTGTTCTTTTAAGGTGTTTTTTTGCTTCGTAGTTTCTTCATTCAGATTCTTAACATCTGTATTCAATGCATCAACAGTAGTATTTAGTTCTTTAATCTGTATATCTTTTTTCTCTAATTGTAGTTGAAGTTCATCTAATGAGGCTGTTTTTTCGACCAATTCAGCTTCCAAGCGTTTAATTGTTTCGGCCAATTTAGCATTTTTGTTTCCCGAAGCCGATAGCAAAGCCTGTAGTTTGCTTACTTTCGATTTATTTGCGTCCAAAACGCTTTTAAGCTGTTCAAAACGAGCAGCCATTTCTTGTTTACGGGCGGCACTGTTTCCTTCCAAGCCAATTTCCATTTTTAAACTCTTTTCGGTTTCGCTAATAGCAGCAAAACCCGAATCGACAGCACCAAGCAAATCGATTGTTTGATTGTACGATTCCTGTACAACCGACATGTTAAGCTGAATAGAGTCGCGTTCGGCAAGCAGGGCTTTGTACTTTTTCGAACTTTCGACACAGGATGTTGATAATGCAATGATAAGAACTGTTAGAAATCCGAATTTAATTGTTTTCATACTGATTTTTTTTAGCGTTATAAATAATTTTTTTTGAGATTTTATGGCATTGTACTTATAAATTAGGTCAAAAGTAA
>DYSC01000006.1:28602-39591 GCA_020726365.1 Porphyromonas sp. | reverse complement strand
GTTATAAAGTTTGTAAAGTATCATCACATCATCATTTCACTTTTTCGCCAAAGCGTTTCGGTTTAATGTATGTATTGATAAGTGGTGTAAATGCATTCATTATCAGAATTGCAAACGACACGCCTTCGGGATATGCTCCAAATACACGTATTACTACTGTGATAACTCCTATTCCAACTCCGTAAACAAACATGCCACGTGGATTCATTGGGGAAGTTGCATAATCGGTTGCCATAAAAATAGCACCCAACATTAAACCTCCAGATAATAAATGCATTACCGGCGACGAATACATTTCTGGATTTACCAAATTTAAAATTCCTGTAAAAACAAAAATTGTAACCAAAATACTTACAGGTATATGCCAGCTTATTATCTTTTTTGCTAATAAATAAACCAAACCGGCTAATAATGCCAATGCTGAAACTTCACCGATTGAACCACCCATTTTACCGAAAAATAAATCGAGTGTTGTTGGGATATCACCTAAATGACTTTTCATCATAGCCAATGTTGTAGCTCCGGTTTCAGCATCCAAATAGCTTGAACTAAAAGGTGTTGGTACAGGCCACGAAGTCATCTGCACAGGAAACGAAATCAGTAAAAATACACGCCCAACTAATGCCGGATTAAATGGATTATTACCAAGTCCGCCGTAAGTCATTTTTCCGATTCCAATAGCTACCAACGACCCGATAATTATTATCCAAATTGGCAAATTGGAAGGTAAATTCATTGCCAGCAACATGCCTGTAAGGGCAGCCGAACCATCCATTATTGATGTTTCCGTTTTTAAAATATAGCGTTGAATCAGGTATTCGAAAGCTACACATGAAACAATTGCTGTTAGTGTAACTATCAATGCGCCTAAGCCAAAGAAATAAAGACCAACGAGCAATGCAGGTACGAGTGCAACGATAACACCCAACATGTTTTTCTCGATAGAATCGCCACCATGTATGTGTGGTGCCGGTGATATTATAAGTTTTTCCATATATAAGTTGTTTTATTTTGCAATTACTCTAGCACGAATAATTCCACTAACGGTTGTTTTGCCAAAACGAATATAATCGAGCAACGGACGATTTGAAGGACAGGTATAACTGCAACTTCCGCATTCGATGCAATCCATTACACGGTCTTTTTCTATTTCCGGCCACATATTGCGTTCGCTTTCGTTCATTAGCAAAAATGGTTCTAATCCCATAGGGCAAACTGATACGCATTTAGTGCAACGAATACAGTTTTTTATGGGTTTGCGTAACGATTCCTCGCGTTGCATATATAATATTCCTGCGCTTCCTTTAGCTGTTGGTACTTCGAGTGTCATGAGCGAGCGTCCCATCATGGGTCCACCACCAACAATTTTTCCGGTATCAGCAGGTATTCCTCCAGATTTTTCGGCAATATCCGAAAGCATTGTTCCAATACGAACCCAATAGTTTCCGTGGTTTGGTGCCGATTTACCTGTAACAGTAATTACACGCTCCACCATCGGTTTATTTTTCTGTACAGCTTCGTAAATAGCAAAAATAGTTCCTACATTTTGTACCACAGCCCCAACCTCAATTGGGATGCGTCCACTTGGCACCTGACGGTGGATGATAGCATCAATTAGTTGTTTTTCACCACCTTGTGGATATAAAACTTTCAGAGGAACAACTTCAATACCCTGATAATTTTTTGCTAATTGGCTTAAGTGAGCAATAGCATCCGGTTTATTATTTTCGATACCAACGTATGCTTTCGTTACACCAAGAACTTTCATGGTTATCGAAATTCCCACCATAATTTCTTCCCCTTTTTCAAGCATAAGAGCATGGTCGTTGGTGAGATACGATTCGCATTCAACAGCGTTGATAATTAAACATTCTGCTTTTTTACCCGGAGGTGGACTCAATTTTACGTGGGCTGGAAAAGTAGCTCCACCCAGACCGACAATACCGGCATCATGGATGCGTTTTTTAATATCATCAATCGAAAGATGGCATTCACGTTTTAATTCGTTCGAAGTATCAATTCCTTCGAGCCATTCGTCGCCATCCACATCAATAAACACAGCAAGGCGTTTATATCCTGTCGCATCTAACTGTACATCAACTTTACTCACTTTTCCTGAAACCGACGAGTGAACGTTAGCCGAAATAAAACCATTGGCTTTACCAATAAGCTGTCCCGCTTTTACTAAATCACCTTTTTTTACCACAGCTTCACTTGGCGTGCCAATATAATGCGATAGTGGAATAACAACCTTTTTTGGTAATTCGGCAACGATAATTGGTTTCCCTGCCGAGAATTTATTTTCTTTTGGGTGAATACCACCCATTCTGAATGTTTTCATATTTTTTTCAATGTGCCAATGCGCTAATATGCCAATAATTTAATGTATGAAATTAGTAATAAATTTAAGAAATCTATTCCATTATAGGGATAAGTGGCTATTCTACTTTTACTTTGCGTGGTGGAAAGTTTATTTCTACAATAGCACTTGTTGGGCAAACTTCCACACATTTACGGCATAGTTTACATTTATCGTCGTCGATAAATGCTAAGTTATTTGTTATGGTTATAGCTTCATGCGGACAAACATTAACGCATTTACCGCAAGCAATACAACTTACATCGCACGATTTTTTGGCTATTGGTCCACGCTCTTCGTTACGACAAGCAACATAAATACGACGCGATTTTGGTCCTTTTTTGCGTAATTCTATCAATAATTTAGGACAAGCCCTCACGCAAGCACCACACGAAGTACATTTGTCTTCGTCCACTTCGGGCAGTCTTGTAACCGGATTTACATGTATGGCATCAAATTCGCACGACACTTCGCAGTCGCCCAAACCAAGGCAACCATACGAGCAGCCCGATTCGCCACTGTACAGGTTATGCGCTATAAAGCAATGTTTTACGCCATCGTAATCGCTTGTGCGTGGACGGTGATCGCATGTTCCTCCACAGCGAACTACTGCTACCGTTGGAGCTGACTCAACAGCTACTTTACCCAATATCTCAGCTACTTTTTTCATGGTTTCGTTACCACCTACAGGGCAGTTTAAATTATCTAAGGTTGCGGCGCTTACACATGCATTGGCAAAGCCACGGCAGCCAGGAAAACCACAACCACCACAATTAGCTGACGGAAGCGCTGCTTCTACTTCGTCGATACGAGGATCTTCGAAAACCTGAAACTTTTTGGCTACAAAAAAGAGAATGACTGCCGAAACGGCACCTACTGCTCCTAAAGTAATCAATGCAATAAAAATAATATTCATTTTGATAAAATTTGAAAATGTGCCAATATACCAATTTGAAAGTCCCGATACATCGGGGCAAGTTGTGCTAAATAAAAAAAACTATTCAGTAATTACTTGGATTTTTTAATTTTTTTGCACCGTAAATTTCAATTTGTTTTGTAATTTTTTATTAAACAACGACAATACTATAAAGTACGGAACAAGAATTCCCAAAGCGATAGTGCCCGAAAGTGCTTCGTTTGTAGTATATGAGCGTAAAATTAATAAGCTGATTAAAATTAGAAGGAATGGAATGACAAAGGCTATAAGTACGGCAAATAAGCCCATGGAGTTTTCACCGGAAAGTAGAACATGATCGCCAATTTTTAAAGTAGTGTCGGTAGTTTCGGCATCAATTACTTTTTCATCCTTGTCAGAAGCCGAGCAGGCACCATTAGCATGGCACGTGCTGCAAGCCGATAGTTGTACTATCTGAACCTGTATTTTTGTTCCAACAATATTTGTGATTATTCCAGTGTGTTCAATTTTTTGGCTCATTTTGTAATGTCGACATTGCAATTTGAGTACAAAAATACAATTAATTTGTATTTAACTCAAACATTGATTGTAAACAAAATATATACGTTTGTTGTTAAAGTCGGTTACATCGCTGATTACAAGCGTCATAAATATTCATTTCTCTTTCAAAAATGTCAAATATTTAATGTTTTTTTGCAATGCCTATGCGTAAACTTTAAGATAATGAGTAAAAAAAAGTGTTGTCAGATTTTCCTGACAACACTTTGAAATTATTAACTTATCTCTTATAGACTATTTATTGCATTCAAATCGTCAAAGGCAACTTGCAAACGAGCAATTAAAGACTCTTCTCCTTTGCGTAACCAAACGCGTGGGTCGTAGAATTTTTTGTTTGGTTTTTCTTCTCCTTCCGGATTTCCAATCTGCCCTTGTAGATAGTCGTGGTTTTTAGCTTCGAAACCACGAATGCCATCCCAATATGCCCATTGAGTATCAGTATCAATATTCATTTTTACAACGCCATAGCTGATAGCTTCGCGTATTTCTTCGTGCGAAGAACCTGAACCGCCGTGGAATACAAAACTTACCGGATGTTCTTCAGAAAGGCTATCTTGTGCCTTAATATATTCTTGAGAGTTTTTTAGAATAACAGGCTGAAGTTTTACATTTCCTGGTTTGTAAACGCCATGTACGTTGCCAAACGAAGCAGCAATTGTGAAATTGGGAGAAATACTGCTCAATGCTTTGTAAACCTGATATACATCTGCGGGTTGTGTGTAAAGTAAACTGTTATCTACACCACTATTATCAACACCATCTTCTTCACCTCCTGTGATACCCAATTCAATTTCGAGTGTCATGTCGATTTTGCTCATGCGAGCTAAATATTTTTGGCTAATTTCAATATTCTCTACCAATGGCTCTTCCGAAAGGTCAAGCATATGTGAGCTGAACAAGGGTTTACCAGTTTCTGCAAAATGTTTTTCACCTGCATCAAGCAATCCATCAATCCATGGCAATAATTTTTTTGCAGCATGGTCGGTATGTAAAATAACACGAACACCATAAGCTTCAGCCAATGCATGTACGTGTTTTGCTCCTGCAACTGCACCCAAAATGGCTGCTTGTTGTCCTTCCATTTTCAATCCTTTGCCTGCGTTGAAAACTGCACCGCCGTTTGAGAATTGAATCATTACAGGTGCGTTGGCTACAACTGCTGCTTCCATAACAGCATTTACTGTCGACGAACCTACTACGTTTACAGCCGGAATAGCAAAGCCGGCTTCTTTAGCTACCTTAAAAATAAATTGTAAATCGGAACCGGTTACAACTCCCGGTTTTACAACTTCTGAAATTTTTCCCATAACTTTATTTATTAATATTTTTTGTGCTGCAAAGATAACAAAAATATAGCAATTATATGGAACGCCTGATAGTATTTTTAAATCACTTTAGATTTAAAAATAATGGCTGTTTGAAATAGATTTGAATTACTGTAATGTTAATAAATATTATTTGTTATGTTAAATTTAATCGAATACAAAATTGTAATAATTACAAATAATTTAGTTAACCATTTGAATTAAAATAATTAAAATTTTTAAAACTACTTTATTATGATTTGAATTGTGAAAAAATGAATTTTTATAAAGTTTTGGACTTAAAATATAATTTTTTTATTGTAGCAAATAATACTACATTCGCGGCAGAAATGCTTTTCTATAAAGCGTTTCAAAATGCTTAGTTCAATTAGTGTCTTTTTAAATATTTGTATATTTTTCGATCGATACTATTGTTATTTTAAAAAAAAAACGTCAGGATTGACGTTATTAATAATCAATATCATTAATTATTTATTAAAAAAAAGTTTTTATGAAAAAAATTAGTTTAGCAGCAGTAATGCTGATTTGTGGTTTTAGTGCATTTAGTCAGGCGGTGAAAGACAGAAATGTAATTCCAGTAGCTGTAAGTTTAAATCAGGTATTACGTATGACCGTAACTAACGGAGGTAATATCGAATTTGTATTTAACACTATCGAAGATTACAAAAATGGTATTTCATCTGAAGCAGTTTCGAGTGCAGCCAATCCTGCAACTTCTGGTTCTATGTACAAAACTGACTTCACTGTTTCGTCTTCTACCCGTTGGGCAGTAACTTATGGTACCGAAGAACCAACATTTTTGGGCACTGATAACCCAAGTACTGCTTTTGCTTTAAATAATGTAGGTTTCTCAATAACTAATTCGGGAAACAATACTTTCGAAGCAGCAGGTTCAGCAAAGCATACCACTGCCACTGCATCATTGTTTAGCACTCCTACTGCAAATGCAACACAAGTAGCTGCTTTACAATCATATCCAGTTGTACTTATCGAAGATAACGAAACTGTAAATGCAAATGCGGGAGATGCTGCTGACAATTCATTTACATTGAACTGGCGTTGTGGCACAGCCGAGCAAGGTACAATAGTTCCAATGAATGATGTAAAAATTATTGATCAAAATCCAAGTCCTGCTCCTGATCGTTACGTAGTTAACGTATTGTTTGACTTGGCTATTGACTAATTTGAAAAAAAAGAGTAATTTTGAAGATTGATCAGCCTGCTATAGTGTTGGTCAATCTTTTTCTTGTTTTTATTAGTCATACCTATTTTTATAATGTTTATCATCAGCCTCTTTTCTCCAAAAACAATTATTTTAGCTTTGCTGATTTGGTTCGGTTCAGGCTTCTTGTTTTCGCAAGAATGGAATGCAGCGCGACTGAATGTGTTGTATGGGAGTAGTTTGCCATTGAATTTTAGTAATCTCGGAAAGATAAAAAATGGGATAGAGGTGCAAACCGGGACACATTTTGGAATATCACTTGCCGATTCGAGCCAACTGGGGCATGATTTAGAGGGTTTTGAGCTTTATTTCAGAGCTTTTAATAATCAGGCAAATATAAAAGGTGACGTTTACGTATTGCCACTTAATAAAATACGTGTAAAAGCCGAAAATGTAATTGGATTAGAAAGTGGGACTTCGTATGGTTATAAGGATTTATCCACCGATTGGGTTCTACTTTTTTCGTACACCAATACCAATTGGGTTGATTTGAATTGGGCAAACAATCAGCTTAACATTTCGTACGAATGCGGCAAGCCCGAGTCCGAAGGCGGCAATGGTTCTCTGATGGGTGAAGACCCTGATTATTATAATATCGAAATTGAATTCGAGCTGGTGCCAACCGGTCCAGGATTTTAATATTATTGTATCTGATGTCCACAGCTCAACCAACATTCAACTGGAATAAATACCGTTTTCGGATTGTATTTTTGATATTTTGTTGTGTGCAATTTACAGGTTTCCATCTAATTTCGCAAAATACTTATTCGGGAACCGAACTTTTTTTTAGCAAAACAAATGATAGTATAGTTTCAGGAAATATCGCCTTTAATGTGCTGAAAATTTACAATGGCTCGTCGCAAAAAGTGGATGGGAAAATTAGTTTCTCGGCACCCGAAAACTGGCGAATAATATCGATGGGCGTTGACGAAATAAGCATAAATAGTGGCGATACAGCATACGTTCCAATACATATTTCACCCTCGAATAATGCTGTTGGAGGCATTTCATACATAATTTCGGCTACGATGCGCACTGAGCAACTGGCACTTATGGCATCAACTAATCTTTCGATTATTGCAGCTACACGTTGGGATTTTTCTGTTTACAAAACAAATTTATATTTTACCGAAACAAATCCCAATACAACACTTCAGATTCGCCTTTCGAACAAAGGTAATACCAACGAACTGTTGAAATTAGGCTACAAGTTTGGTAAGCTGATTTCGTTTCGTGGAGGTAGTGATACGTACACCGAATTTATTAATTTGCCCGCCTTCAAAGATACAATTATTTATCAAACGGTGGCGTATCAAACAAAAATGAATCCGACAGAACGGCTTCGTTATCTTAATAACTGGAAAGAGTCGTCGGTTGTTGTAACGGCTTCGTCGGATAATGCCATAAAATCCACAGCCTTACAAATGCAAAAGCTCAACAGTGTGTTTGTAAATCAGCGCAATCAAAGTGCTTCTCCGCTCAATATTGATTATCAAATGTACAACGTGATGTCGAGTCAGCCTATCCGAAATAGTTTAAGGGCTTATGGAAGTATACTTTTCCCGAAAAACAGAGAGTTGCAGTATTCAACAGGTGTACAAAGTATTTATCTGGGTAACGGTGATCAGAAATTTGATATTAAACGTCAGTTATTATACAACCTTTCGTACAGTAGTCCCAAAAGTTTTGTTCAGCTTGGTTACAATGTGAGCAATGGTAGTTTGCATACACTCAATGGGAGAGGATTGACAGGATTGTTCCGATTAAAAGGGAATACGACAATTAACTACTCGTTTATTCAAAATCCGTATTCAAATATACTGGGACAGAATGTGGGTATTAGTAAAAATATTTCGTTGTTTTCGATAAATACAGAGTTTGTCAACGAAAGTAGTGTTTCAGGCAATTACAAAGCAAGCTCTGTATCTGGCGGATTGGGTTTTACATTATTCAAGCATCATTCGCTCAATTTTCAATTGATGGGTTCGAAAGTAACTTACAAAATCGCACAACGGGATACAAATGTGTTAGGTTACAGCTATCGGTTTACATATAACATTCGATACAAAAACTTCTATCTGCGATTTAATACTACGAGCTCGGAGCATAATTATATTCTGAATTCTGGTCTACAACAGAGCTACTTAGATAGCCGATATCGTTTGAATGATAAAATTTATTTTACACTTTACGGCAACCGACAGTTATTTGCAACTTCGAGTTTCCCATACAACTTCGACAATCCGATAAATTATAATATTACTGATTATGCGCGTTTAACCATGTCGTTGTATGCTTCAAATGTAATTTATCAATTGGGTCCCAACTACAACGGCTCTTCCCGACAACTGTTTAATGGTATTGAAAATTACAAAAACGAATTTACGACACATCAACCTGGGCTTTGGGCTGCAGCAACCGTAAAATTGGGTAGTTACCGTTCGCTTACACCAAATATAACCATCAGTAATGTGCGGTTTAATTTTAAATCAACTGATCCCGGGATGGAGAATTTTACACTGAATAATAATTTATTTTATTCCATTGGATTAAATTATTTCGACAATGTTTGGCGTCTAAATACTTATTATACAAGTGGTTCGACCAGCGATTTGTATCGCAGCGTACAGGTTGACGAAGAGCCAACGGTTTCGAGTAGCATACAGTTACGTCCGTCGTACGAAAACTACTTTTTCAACAGAAAAGTAAAACTGAGTGCTTATCTTAATTATGCCTATTACATGCCTTCGGGACGCGAAAATATTTC
Organism: Porphyromonas sp.; assembly: GCA_020726365.1. Lineage (GTDB taxonomy): Bacteria > Bacteroidota > Bacteroidia > Bacteroidales > Paludibacteraceae > Paludibacter. Next base: position 30,444 of record DYSC01000006.1, on the reverse strand, counting down.
GTACAACATTAAATACGATCAATTTCTTAAAGACGGTTGGAACTTGTCTGTAAGTGGATTTATGTATACCAATGTACGTGTGCTGGACGACGAAAACGGGCGCGTTTCGACTAAAGATTTGAATATGGTGGTTGGCGTTACAAAGGCTTTTGATATACAACAACCACGACAGAAATACCACCATTTGAAAACTGTATTTTTCAACGATTTAGATGGTAATCGTACAAAATCGGAAAACGAACCTCCTGTTTCGGATGTTTTAGTAACAATAGAGAAAGATCAGTTGAAGCACGCTGAAATAAGTACAATTCCTGAAATAAAATTAATTTCGGATGTGAAAGGAGAAATTCAAATTGAAAATCTGCCACACGATTACTATCGCATGAATTTTTCGCCACTGTTGAATCTAGAATATCTTTACTTTTTAAATGGTACTGACCAAAGTTACTTTAACGAACGAAATAATACACTTTTCATACCTTTGGCTGAAAGCTATAAGATTAAAGGCCGCATTATTTTGGTGCGCGACCCTAACAGTACCGAGGGTAAAATAGATCTTAGCGGTGTTCGCATAACAGCTAAAGGAAGTAATGGTGAAAACTACTCGGTATTGAGTGATAACACAGGAAGTTTTATTATGAGCGTGCCTAATGCCGATAAATTTACCGTAAAAGTGAATAACGTTTTTGGTGAATATTTCCATATCGATAATGATGAAATGCAGGTGCAGTTTACGCACAACAAAACGATTAGTGTGGATTTTGTTTTTATTGAGAAAAAACGCGAAATCCAGTTCGACAATGGCAACCAACTGTACAAGTTCAATAATATAGGCAATCCGTAAAAATACGTTCGATAAGCTGTCGACGTTTCCCCTAAAAAATACACTTAAAAAATCTTATTGCAATTTGAATGGCTTGAATGGGTGAATTAAATTTCCTATCTTTGCCATTCGGTAAAAATGTTATTAAGTTTCCTGATTTAATTGTTTAGCAGTTAAATAGAAAATAATGTTTTTTTCGAAGTATGATTTTTTAAATAAAATTGCAGATAAAAAAAACTTCAATAGAATGGGTAGAATAATTTCGTTGGCAAACCAGAAAGGTGGAGTTGGAAAAACCACCACAGCCATTAATTTGGCTGCTTCATTGGCAACTTTGGGTAAAAAAGTTCTTTTGGTTGATGCTGATCCACAGGCAAATGCTTCATCGGGTTTGGGAATTGATATACGTACACTCGAATTTACAATTTACGAATGTTTGATTGATGGTGTGCCTTCTACGCAGGCAATTCACCCTACGGCTGTCGATAATCTTTTTGTGTTGCCATCGCATATCGATTTGGTTGGAGCCGAAATTGAAATGTTGAATATGGATTCGCGTGAACATGTCATGAACAAGTTGCTCAGCCCACTCAAATCCCTCTACGACTATATTTTAATCGACTGTTCACCATCGTTGGGTTTAATCACGGTGAATGCTTTAACGGCTTCCGATTCGGTAATTATTCCTGTACAATGTGAATATTTTGCACTCGAAGGAATTAGCAAGTTGCTAAATACTATAAAAATTATTAAAAGCAAGCTTAATCCTCTATTGGAAATCGAAGGGTTTTTACTTACTATGTACGATAACCGTTTGCGGCTTGCCAATCAGGTTTACACTGAAGTGAAAAAGCATTTTCAGGATATGGTTTTCGAAACAGCAATTACCCGAAATGTGCGTTTGAGTGAAGCACCAAGTCATGGAATGCCGGTTTTACTTTACGATGCTGAATCGAAAGGTTCAACGAACTACATGGATTTGGCAAAGGAATTAATAGTGAGAAACAAGAAGTAGAGAC
>DYSC01000006.1:10939-28502 GCA_020726365.1 Porphyromonas sp. | reverse complement strand
GCGCCTCGCATAAGTAATTTGAGACGGGGCGCGCCCCGTCTGTACGAAGATAAAGTATTATGGCAAAAAATTTAAAAGGACTTGGGCGCGGACTTGATGCCCTTATCGATACAGCAAGAATAAGTACAGGTGGCTCGTCGTCGATAAGCGAAGTTGATATCGATCTTATTGTGGCTAATCCAAATCAACCAAGGGTACATTTTGATGAGGATGCGCTGGCTGAATTAGCTACATCAATTCGTGAATTAGGTGTGATTTCGCCAATAACTCTACGTAAAAACGATGATGGTACTTACCTGATTATTGCCGGCGAACGTCGTTATCGGGCATCAAAGTTGATTGGATTAAGAACAATTCCAGCATATGTAAAAACTGCTGCTGATGAGCAAGTTATGGAAATGGCATTGATTGAGAATATTCAACGTGAAGACCTGAATGCCATCGAAATTGCTCTTACTTTTTACCGATTAATGGAAGAATATAATCTGACTCAGGAGCGACTGAGCGAGCGTGTAGGGAAAAAACGCACAACGATTGCTAATTATTTGCGCTTGTTACGTTTACCTGCCGAAATTCAGATGGGCATTAAAGATAAAAAAATTGATATGGGGCATGCACGAGCCATTTTAGGCATTAGCGACCCCGCTTTACAACTTCATATTTACGAAAAAATTATAACTGAGGGACATTCGGTGCGTAAGGTAGAAGATATTGTACGCGAATTAGCCGAAAAAGGATCTATTGAACCAAAAATCAAAACTCTGAATCCTGTTGTAAAATTACCGGAATATGATGAAATAAAACTACGTTTGGGTGATATTTTTGGTACAAAAGTACAGTTCAACTGTACAACCGATGGCAAAGGAAAAATAACTATTCCTTTCTCGAATGATGAAGAATTAACCAAAGTGCTCGAAATGTTTGACAAAATTTAAATTGTCAGTTTGAAAACGTTCTTATACATACTAACTTCGATGGTATTGTTTACAAACTTGGTACATGCCAATGTAAGCATTACTGATAGTTTGTTTTTAAAAGCCGATACGTTGGGAAATCAAACTGTCAGTGTTTTAAAAAATAAAAAAGCGATTTCGAAAAAAGGCTCAACAGAACATGAGACTTTTAAGCCTGATCCGGTAAAGGTGGTTTGGATGGGAGCCATAATTCCGGGACTTGGTCAGATAATGAATCGCAGGTATTGGAAGGTGCCCATTGTGTATGCCGGATTTGCCGGATGTGCTTATGCAATAAGTTTAAATGCCACACGTTATGAAAAATATAAATTAGCATACAGAGATATTTCGGATATAAACGACCTAACAAATAGTTACCTCAGCTTATTGCCAGAAGGCTATACGATTGACAATTATCCGGGCGGAAAATCAGGTTTGGAGGGAAACTTAAAATCGTTTTACGAACAATATCGTCGATACAGAGACTTAAGTATAATACTTTCGATAGGATATTATGCCTTAACGTTGGTTGAAGCTTATGTGGATGCGCAATTATTTGATTTTGATATCAGTCCCGATTTGTCGATGCAAATACGGCCTGCACTGATGCAAAATGCGTATGGGAAAACAAATTCGGCAGGTTTCCAGCTGAGTTTGAATTTAAAATGATGAATTTTTGCTGTTGATATAAATATATTTTATAAAAATAGAAACAAAATTTTAATGGATCGCTTATTAAAAAACATACTAATTTTACTGATTGCCTTGCCAGCAGCATTGTTAGCACAATTAAATGCGCCAAACAGTAACCTTCCGGGCGAAGACGGAAAGGATGCTTCAATATCGGCACCAAACGAATTTTACAATACACTCGATAATTTATTGCATTCGTGGGTGGTGAAACGTGCCGAAAAATCGAATTGTCGTTCGTCGGACGTACCTTTAAATATATCCGATTCTGTTTACAAAGTCCGACTTTCCAAAATGCCATGCATTATGGAAATGCCCTTTAATAATAACGTTCGTTCGTTTATCGAAATGTATACCGTGCGCAAACGCCAACAAATAGAATATATGTTGGGAATGAGCGACTATTATTTTCCTATTTTCGAACATGTTTTAGGACAGTATAATTTACCAAACGAATTAAAATATTTGCCCATAATTGAGTCAGCCTTAAACGCTGCAGCTTTATCGCGTGTGGGTGCAGCCGGTTTGTGGCAATTTATGATTCCAACAGGTCGTATGTATGGGCTCGAAATAAACAGCTTGGTCGATGAACGCCTTGACCCTATTAAATCAACCTATGCTGCAGCTCGTTTTCTGAGAGATTTATTCTCTATGTATGGCGATTGGCATTTGGTAATAGCGGCTTACAACTGTGGACCTGGAAATGTAAATAAAGCAATTCGCCGCTCGGGTGGCAAGCGCGATTATTGGGATATTTATCCGTATCTACCTGCCGAAACACGTGGCTATGTGCCCATTTTTATTGCAGCAAATTATTCCATGCATTATGCAACCTATCACAATATTTGCAAAGCCAAAGTAAAAATGCCGGTAGTAACCGATACAATTATTGTTAACCAAAAAGTGCATTTCGATCAAATAAGTACTGTTTTGGACATTCCTGTAGAGCAAATACGATTGCTGAATCCACAATACCGGAAAGATATTATTCCCGGAAATATTAAGCCTTACGCACTTTGTTTACCACTGAATTATGCAAATGGATTTATTGACAAGCAGCGTGAAATATTGAATTATAAAGCAGATTCATTGGTGAATAATCGCCGCGAAGAAACAGAAATACTGTTAAGAAAAGATCCGATTACTTCTTCTTCAGTAGGTATAAAAACGAAATATCATACCGTTAAGAAAGGTCAGACGCTGAGTTATGTAGCTAACAAATACGGTGTGTCTGTTACCAAACTAAAAAAATGGAATAACCTCAGACGTAGTTCTTTACAAATAGGTCAACGATTAAAAATATTAAAGTAATTTTGACTTTACAATGGAAAAACTGTATTACTCTATTTCCGAAGTGGCTGAAATGTTCAATATTAATCAGTCGAACCTGCGTTATTGGGAAAAGGAGTTTAAGCAGCTGAAACCAAAACGAAACAAGGGGAATACGCGTTTTTACACAAAAGAAGATATTCAGGTTATAAAAAATATTATCCATTTAGTTGAAGATAAAAAACTAACTTTAGATGGTGCAAAACAACAATTGAGTCAAAAAAAAGAGAGTGTCGAAAAACAACAAGAGCTTGTTGAGCGTTTAAAATTAATAAGATTAGAATTAACATCCATTTTAAAAGAAATAGAATGAAAAAAATTAAATTATTAGCAACAATTATTATTGCAACTACCGTAGTTTTTGCCCATAAACAACCCAAAAACGTGGTATTTATTATCGGTGATGGCATGGGCTTGGCACATATTTACGCAGGCATGGTAGCCAATGGAAATAAGTTACAGTTGGAGCGTTTTAAAACTATTGGTTTTTCTAAAACCTATTCGTCTAACAATTTCACGACCGATTCGGGTGCTGGTGGAACTGCCATTGCTTGCGGTGTGAAAACTAAAAACGGCATGATTGGAATGAGCCCCGACTCCGTTGCGGTGGAGTCGATACTCGAAGTAGCCGACAAAAACGGACTTTCGACAGGTATGGTTACAGCTTGTGATATAACTCATGCTACACCCGCTTCGTTCATAGCTCACCAAGTAAGTCGTAAAATGGCGGAAGATATAGCAACAGATTTTTTGAAAACTGACATTGATGTATTTATTGGTGGAGGACGAAATAATTTTGAAAAAAGGAGTGATAATAGAAACATTAGCAATGAGTTAAAAGAAAAAGGATATACAATTGCCTACACACTTGATGAGGTAAAAAAGAACAAAACAGGAAAAGTTGCTGGATTGTTGTATGATGTACATCCCGCTTATGTGCCCGAACGTGGAGAAATGTTGCCCGAAGCGACTATAGCGGCTATCGATATTCTTGAAAACAATAAAAATGGCTTTTTTATGATGATTGAAGGTTCGCAAATAGATTGGGCTGCACACGAAAACAATGCCGAACAAATAGCTGCTGAAGTTCTCGATTTGGATAAAACGATTGGGAAAGTGCTTGATTTTGCTGAAAAAAATAAAAATACGCTTGTCATTGTAACTGCCGATCATGAAACCGGAGGACTTACAATGCCAAAAGGAAATATAGCAAATAATGAATTGACGGCTTCATTCAGTACAAAAGATCACTCTGGTATACCGGTTCCGGTTTTTGCTTTCGGTCCGGGTGCCGAATGTTTTACAGGTTTTATGGAAAACACTTCGTTCAAAAATAAATTAATTAAGTTGCTGAAGTTGAAAAACTAACCAGAAAATACTTTAAATTTATACTTAAAAATCAATATGGCTGCATTTAAACGAATACTACTGAAACTGAGCGGTGAATCGCTTATGGGCGAAAAACAATACGGTATTGATGAAAATCGATTGAGTGAGTATGCCGAACAAATTGCTGAAATTGCGATTATGGGCGTACAAGTTGGCATTGTGATTGGTGGTGGAAATATCTTTCGTGGACTTAGTGGTACCTCAAAAGGTTTCGACCGTGTGCAGGGCGACCAAATGGGCATGTTGGCAACAGTTATCAATAGTTTGGCACTCAATTCGGCACTTCAGGTTGCCGGAGTGAAATCGCGTGTACTTACGGCTATTCGTATGGAGCCGATAGGCGAGTTTTATTCCAAACAAAAAGCAGTGCAAAGTCTCGAAGCAGGCGAAGTTGTGGTGTTATCGGCCGGAACAGGGAATCCGTTTTTTACAACCGATACAGGATCATCGTTGCGTGCCATAGAAATTGAAGCCGATGTGATGCTCAAAGGTACCCGTGTTGATGGAATTTATACCGCCGACCCTGAGAAAGATAAATCGGCAACCAAATTCAACGAAATTACATACGACGAGATTTATAACCGCAACCTGAAAGTAATGGACCTCACTGCAACAACTATGTGCAAAGAAAACAATATGCCAATTTATGTTTTTGATATGGACACTCCCGGAAATTTGAAAAAAGTAATGTCGGGTGAGAAAATTGGGACTCTTGTGAGAAATTAATGAATTGATGTGATGATGTGATGATTTGACAATGTGATGATGAATGATTTAAGAAATTGTATTATATTCAAACACGAAACAAAATATATTTAATATTATGCAAGACGTAAAACCAATTCTGACAGATGCAGAAGATAGCATGGAAACAACATTGCTTTTTCTGGACGAATCGTTAGCACATATCCGTGCCGGAAAAGCAAACATTCGCATTCTCGATGGTGTAAAAGTGGATTATTATGGTTCACATGTTGCCATTTCGAATGTAGCAACGGTTACAACGCCCGATGCCAAAACAATTTCGATTCAACCGTGGGAGAAAGGTTTGATTGGTGTAATTGAAAAAGCCATTTTGAACTCTGATGTAGGTATAACGCCCATGAATAATGGTGAAGTAATTCGGTTGGGTATTCCTCCATTAACTGAGGAGCGTCGTAAACAGTTGGTCAAACAAGCTCGGCACGAAGGTGAAGAGGCAAAAATTTCGGTGCGCAATGCCCGTCGCGAAGCAATCGACCAATTTAAAAAAATGGTAAAAGATGGATTGCCCGAAGACGAAGAAAAAGATGCTGAAGCTACAGTTCAAAAAATTCACGACAAATACATCAAAAGAATTGATGATATGTTGGTCGCCAAAGAAAAGGAAATTATGACAGTTTAATTACTAAACTGCCAACAACTATTAGAAATCAGTCATTTCGAACAGATCGGAATGACTGAATTTTTTTAGACCACTAAATGAGACACTACGTACTAATCCTGCTGCTTTTTTTGTGTTGTTCTGTTCAGCTTTTTTCGAATAAAACTGATAGTGTAACCACTCGCAAAAGTTTTTTTCTGATACCACATGTCGCTTATCAGCAGGAAACAAGTTGGTCGGGCGGGGTGGCTTTTGGTTATTATTTCAAGAGTAATGATGTTAGTCGCATCAGCTCTGTTTCGGGAAGTGCGGTGTACACTGTTCTTAATCAGTTTATGCTCAATATTTCTCCCAAACTGTATTTTTCGGATAAAAAGTATTTTTTGTATGCTAATATGAATCTTCGCAATTATCCCGATTATTATTACGGTATTGGAAATAAACCTCAAAACCTGAAAACGGGCTATGTTTCACGCAATTTTAATGTAACTTTGCAACCGCAATATCTTATTTCGAAGCAATTTTATGTGGGATTGTCGTTGTCGCTCAAAACCGAAAATCTGCGAACAGATTCAAGCCTCACGTATTTGCAACAAAATATTTATTCTGTCTTCGGCGATGCCGGTTGGAATCCTTACGCTAAGTTCACTACTGGCGTTGTGGCGGCATTCGATAGTCGCGATAATCAGTTTTATCCCGAAAAAGGGATGTTTGCAAAAGTAGTGGCAGGTGTTTCGCCCGCTTGGTTGGGTAATACATTTGGTTTGAGCGAATTTAATGTGGATTTTCGCAGGTACCAGCCTTTGTTTCGAAAGCACAACTTAGCGCTTCAGGGCTATGTTTCGGGTATGTTTGGTCAAAATGGTATTCCTTTTCAGCTGTTGCCAACCTTAGGTGGGCGCGACTTCATGCGAGGATTTCGTCAGGGAATGTATCGTGAAGATTTATTATTTTTGCTTCAGACTGAATACAGATTGCCAATTTATAAGCGGTTGAAAGCTGCATTTTTTTGTTCGGCCGGCGATGTGGTAAATAGTTCGGATTTTAAAATCGATAAATTGAAAATTGGCTATGGCGCCGGGCTGCGTTATCGATTGAATGATGCAAGGGTGCACTTACGATTTGATATTGCACGCAATAGTTACGGCGAAAAGTTGCAGTTTTACATAACGGCTACGGAGGCTTTTTGAGGAAGCCCCTAACCCCTAAAGGGCAAACGAATTTGGTTTTTTTTGATTTTACATAAATATAATATACTTAAACTAACTCCCCTTTAGGGGTTGGGGGCATTATAATGATTGGATTAGTTGTTAAAAATACTGGTAGTTGGTATCAGGTTATTGCTGACGATAACACGCTGACTGAATGCAAAATGAAAGGACAACTTCGATTGCAGGACATTCGGAGCACGAATCCTATTGCTGTGGGCGACCTTGTTGTTTTCGAAAAAAATGCTGATGCTACAGGTGTTATCAGCGAAATTCGCGACCGTCGGAATTATATTGTTCGAAAATCGTCGAACCTTTCAAAGCAGTCGCATATTCTGGCTGCAAATCTCGATTTGGTACTGTTGGTAGCCACCATTAATTATCCTGTTACTTCGTTGGTGTTTATCGACCGCTTTTTAGCGTCGGCTGAAGCCTACCGTGTGCCTGCGAGTATTGTTTTTAATAAAACAGACCTTTACACTCCTGACGAATTGGAGTACTTAAATGCCGTTCAGAATTTATACGAGAATGTTGGTTATAAGGTGTTTAAATTGTCGGCTTTGAACGAAAATTCCATTGCCGACCTCAACGAATTTTTAAAAGATAAAACAACGCTTATTTCAGGAAATTCGGGTGTTGGAAAATCAACATTAATAAATGCTATTGCACCCGATTCGTTAGCTAAAACAGGAAAAATTTCCGATTATCACAACAAAGGAATGCATACCACTACTTTTTCGGAAATGTTTCATTTAAAGCAGGGAGGAAGGGTAATTGACACGCCCGGCATAAAGGGGTTTGGGGCTGTGGATATGGATTCTACCGAGATTAGTCATTATTTTGTTGATATTTTTGCTAAAAGTAAAGATTGCCGGTTTTCAAATTGTAAGCACGTAAATGAACCCGGATGTGCTGTTTTGGCAGCCGTTGAAAATCAGTTGATAAGCACCTCGCGCTACCAAAGTTATATCAGTATGCTCAGCGATTGTGATAGTGGAAAATACCGTTAAAAATGAATATTTTAAGGTTTTGCTTACAATTTGTTTGTTTAGGTGTTTGAAATACGAAAATTATTAATACATTTGCAAAAGAAATCGCATTTAGCAAACCAATATACCAAAAATCGGCAATTTTCAGTAAGTATGGGAACACATCGAATCGACCGTTTAGACAAAAAAATTCTACAATTAATTTCGCAGGATGCGCGTATTCCGTTTCTGGAGGTTGCACGCGAATGTAATGTTTCGGGTGCCGCAATTCATCAACGTATTCAGAAACTTCGCAATACAGGGATTATTAAAGGTTCGGAGTTTGTAATTGATACGTATAAAGTTGGTTTTCAGACTTGTGCCTATATCGGAATTACATTGAGTGATGTTAAATCTTTTCCAATGGTGGTAGAAGAGCTTAAAAAAATACCCGAAATTGTTGAATGTCATTATGCAACCGGAAAATACTCGATGTTCGTAAAAATTTATGCCAAAGACAACCGCCATTTATTGCAAATTATTTTGGATAAAATGACTCTTATCAAGGGTATAGCACACACCGAAACTTTTCAGATTTCGCTTGACGAAGTCTTCCATCGTCAATTGTCGGTTTTTGAAATTGAAGCTTCGAATGATATTATCGAGGATGATGTAGAATAGTAATCATTCGAATGCAAATTTTGCTTCTTAGTAAAGCCTCCGTGTGAGGCTTTTTTATTTTTGGTACTGAAAGGTAGCTTTGTTTAATCTATCCATAATAGCCCTCCCAATGCCTTTTTCGGTGGTTTTGGCAATATAAATCGCTTTCACAGCGTCATCCTCTTCCATAAGGTGGAGTGACGAAAATAAATTGGCAGCTACTTCCAATAAATTACCCGTTTCGGAAGTGAAAATAGTTTTATCCGAATATTTTTTACCGTGCTCCTTTTTATGTAAAATAACTCCGGCAAATTCACTAACAACAGTATTGTCATTCAAATAATACAAAGGTTTCAGTGGAGAATAATGGCTCTGTAATAAGCCAGGCGAAACAAGTTTTATGTTTTTTATGGGCGTAAGCACTTCAAAGTCAGGAATGCATTTTTCAATGTCTTCGGCTGTAATAACTCCCGGGCGTAGTACAGTACAAGTTCTGTTTTCGATAGCTACAACAGTGGATTCGATACCAACCGCTTTTGTCAACTCATCGCCTTTAATCAGATAATCAATTTCCATGTTTTGCTTGGCAACATGCTTGTAGCTTGTAGGACTTAACTGCCCGAAACGATTGGCGCTTGGTGCAGCCACAGGCACTCCGGATTGATGTATCAGCTTTTGAGCTATTGGGTGCGAAGGCATACGAACAGCTACAGCGTCCAAATCGGAAGTTACAATTGAAGGAACAAGTGCCGATTTACGGTGAACAATGGTTAGCGGACCTGGCCAAAATTGCTCAGCTAATTTATAAACAGCCTCGTTAATCGGGTGTGCAAAAAGTGCTTCTATTTGGCTCAAATCGCTGATGTGAACAATAAGCGGGTCAAAGTTCGGCCGTTTTTTTGCATTGAAAATTCCAGCCACAGCTATCGGATTCAGTGCGTTAGCACCTAATCCGTACACCGTTTCGGTTGGAAAAGCAACCAATCCTCCATTTCGCAAACAGATAGCCGCTTCTAATAGTTCGTTTTCTGAAATTATCTTCATTTTATTGCATTACCAAAGAGAGCACAAAAGTAAACAAAAGATTTATCACTGACAATCGAATACCATTGCTTGTACATAAGTTACCTTTCTGTACGTGCAGATAACTCCGTTACAATTTTTTTTGACCGAAAAATGCGTTTCCTGTTCAATATTAGTGTATTTGCATTAACTTTGCACAAAATTACCAACGCGTATATGTGGAAAAAAATCAGTAAAACAGTATCTGTAGCTTTACAGTATTTAAAAATAAATCTGCCTGTTTGGTGGGAGATTGCTAAAGTGTGGTGGGCTAAGTTTATCGATTGGCGCATAAGCAGATACCAACGATTCAAAGGATTAATTTGGTACAAAAAAACCACCAATTTAATGGTAACAAGCATTGTCCTTTTTCTGATTTTGTTGTTTCTTATCGACATAAATTTTTTGTGGCTGTTTGGTAAATCGCCTAGTTTGTACAGCATTAGTCACCCCGACCAAAGCGCCTCCTCCGAAATTATATCAGCCGATGGCAATGTAATTGGTAAGTATTTTACCGAAAATCGCATGCCTGTAGAATTTAATGAAATTTCACCACTTCTGATTAAAACGTTGGTGGCTACCGAGGACGAGCGTTTCTACGAACATTTTGGTATCGACTTTCAGGGTGTTTTTGCTGCAATCAAAGACATGACGCAAGGCAATGCACGTGGTGCAAGTACTATAACGCAGCAGTTGGTTAAAAATATGTACAAAACCCGCAATCAGTATTCGAAAGGACTTTTTGGTTTTGTGCCTGGTGTTAAACTACTCATAATGAAAGCAAAAGAATGGATTACGGCGGTAAAGATTGAAATTTTTTATACCAAAGAAGAAATTCTGACCATGTATTTTAATACGGTCGATTTTGGAAGTAATTCGTACGGCATACGTACTGCTGCCAAAACTTATTTTAAGACTACACCTGCTAAGCTCAATTACGAGCAATCGGCTACATTAGTTGGTTTGCTCAAAGCTACTACTACTTATAATCCCAAAGCAAACCCAAAACGCTCGAAAGAACGTCGCAATGTGGTACTTCAAAATCTTGTAACACATAAAGTTATCACGCAAGCAGAATGCGATTCGCTGAAAGAAATTCCCATAAGGTTGAATTACAGCGTGGAGCAATCGTACGATGGACAAGCCTTGCACTTCAGAGCTTATTTAGCTAAATACCTCGAAAATTGGGAACGTGAAAATGGTTACGACATTTATTCAGATGGATTGAAAATATATGTAACCATTGATTCGCGCTTGCAAAAATACGCTGAGGAAGCTGTTGACAAACAGATGCGTAGCGTACAACGCCGCTTCAACGAACATTGGGGAAAAGAAAACCCATGGCGCGATGAAAATAAAGAAGAGATAAAAGATTTTGTGGAAAATATTGCTAAAAAAACAAAAGTTTACGCACAGCTAAAGCAAAAATTTGATGGCGATAAAGATTCCATAGATAAATATTTGAATTTGCCTCACCGCACCAAAGTGTTTGATTATAAGGTTGGCGAAAAGGACACAACTTTCAGTGTAATGGATTCCATACACTATATGAGTCGGTTTTTGCATTGCAGCTTTATGGCTATGGAGCCAGCAAGCGGCGAGGTAAAAGCATGGGTGGGTGATATTAATTTTAAATTTTGGCAATACGATAAAGTGGGACAGTCCAAAAGGCAACCCGGCTCTACATTTAAACTTTTTGTGTACACCACCGCTATGCTTAAGGGACATGCGCCCTGCGATAAAATTACCGATAAGCATACCACATGGAATTATATGGAAAACGGAAAGCCTAAATCATGGATTCCACGCAATGCAAATGGTACATATCTGGGCTACAGCATGACATTGAAGCATGCTATGGCGCGCTCCATAAATACGGTAGCGGTGCAATTGGCTCAGGAAGTTGGTATTCCTGAAATTATTAAAACAGCCTATCTGTTGGGAGTAAAAACGCCTTTAGAAAATAAACCATCTACTTGTCTGGGTTCATCGGATGTTTCATTGCTTGAATTAGTTAATTCGTACAGCACCGTTATCAACGAAGGTAAGTATCACGACCCGATATTGGTTACGCGGATCGAAGATAAAAAGGGCAAAATAATTTACGAAGCTAACCTTACGCAAAAGCAAGTTATACCCTACGAAGAATCGTGGTTGATGACCGAAATGCTTAAAGGGGGTATGACCGAGCCCGGAGGAACCACGCAGGCTCTTTGGGAATGGGATTTATTTAATCACAATACCGATTTTGGTGGAAAAACCGGTACTTCGTCGAACTATTCGGATGCTTGGTTTGTTGGGGTAACCAAAAACTTGATCGGCGGTGCTTGGGTTGGTGGTGAACATCGAAGTATACATTTCCGCACAGGGCATTTAGGAGAGGGTAGCAAAACGGCTTTACCGATTTTTGGCTTGTTTATGGAAAAAGTATTGAAGGATGAAAACTTTAAGCACTATCGTGGTAAGTTCCCCACAAAACCAAAACAACCCATAAGTCGTTCGTACAAATGCCACACTTATATACCGCGCGATACAACGAAAACGGATTCGGCTACACTCGAAATAGATTTGCCGGACGATATGCCGCTTGAAGAATCGACAGCAGTGCCACCGTCAATTATAACTGAATAAAAAAATTGTAGGTATGTGCTATTTTTAGTAAATTTGCCAACAAAATAAAAAAACACAAAAATGACGATTGATTTTCAAAAATCGAATGGCTTGGTGCCAGCGATTATACAAGATAAATATAGCTTGAAAGTGCTCATGCTTGGCTATATGAACGAAGAGGCTTTTGCCAAAACAAAAGAATTAGGGAAAGTAACTTTTTACAGTCGCAGCAAAAACCGCCTTTGGACAAAAGGAGAGGAGAGTGGTAACTTCTTGATACTAAAAGATATTGAAAAAGATATTTTGCTCGATTGCGATAGCGATACTCTATTGATTAAGGTTGAGCCTGTTGGACCGGTTTGCCATCTTGGTAATGATACTTGTTGGAATGAAAAAAACAGCAGTGACTTTGCATTCCTCAATTACCTGCAAGAGTTTATTCAAAGGCGCTTTGTAGAAATGCCCGAAGGCTCGTATACCACTTCACTGTTCAAAAAAGGGATTAACCGTATGGCTCAAAAAGTAGGAGAGGAGGCAGTTGAAACAGTGATAGAAGCTACAAATGGCACCGAAGAAGGTTTCCTCTACGAAGCATCCGACCTGATTTATCACCTCATTGTATTGCTCACTTCAAAAGGTTATTCGCTGAATGATTTAGGGCGGGAGTTGAAGAAAAGACATAAATAATCGATGTGATAATGTGTTAATGTAATGATTTGATGATTTGATAATTATGAGATGAACACAATTTCTAACTTCTAATTTCAAACTTTATTAAATGGAAAAGAAACTTCTGATTAAATATAAAAATGTTGATGTGTATCAACAGGATTATCACGTGCTGAAAAATGTAAATCTCGAAGTGCATTCGGGCGAATTTATGTACCTGCTCGGAAAGGTGGGAAGTGGAAAAAGCTCCTTGCTGAAATCGTTTTATTGCGATGTGCTAATCGAAAACGGCATAGCAGCTGTGTTGGATTACGATTTACACGCCATAAAGTTAAGCGAAATACCGTTTTTACGTCGTAAAATTGGCATTGTTTTTCAGGATTTTCAGTTGCTCACCGACCGTTCGGTACGCAGCAATTTGGAATTTGTGCTAAAGGCTACAGGGTGGGAAGATAAATTGACAATTGAGGAGCAGATAGAAAATGTACTTTCGCAAGTTCGCATGTTGTCGGCTATCGACAAAATGCCACATCAATTGTCGGGTGGTGAACAACAACGCATTGTTATTGCGCGTGCTTTGCTTAATTCGCCTCAAATAATACTTGCCGATGAGCCAACCGGACACCTCGATCCCGAAACGGGTAACGAACTGCTTGATTTGCTTTACAACATTTCGAAAGCAGGTACAACGGTTATTATGGCCACCCACAATCTGAATTGGGTGCAAGCGTATCAGGGAAGAATTTTACGATTCGACGACAACGAAATTCGTGAAATAAAGGATTTGGAAAGCATCGATATCGTAAAAGTAAAAGTGATTGCTGATAATAATACTGTGATCGAAGAAACAGTTGTAGTCGACGACAATGAATAACGACAGGACGAAACTTCTTTGCCCGCAATGTAAAATAGGACGTTTTCAGGTAAAAAACGAGAGTGGTGAATCGGTGGTGGTTATTGTTACCGATCAACATGAAATAATACCACTTCACGAAGGCACTTCGCTCGATGGCTTTGACTTAACGGTGCTTTACTGCCTTGGTTGTTCATGGAAAGGTTCAGACAAACGACTCACGAACAAATAAAAAAATGGCTGAATCAAATTTGATTCAGCCATTTTTTCGTTTTGCGGAAGCTACGAGATTCGAACTCGTGGTACGGTTGCCCGTACGTCAGTTTAGCAAACTGGTGGTTTCAGCCACTCACCCAAACTTCCAAAACTTCGCTTTAGCGGGTGCAAATATAGGAAGTATTTTTCAATTTTCAAAGTGATTTGCAGCTTTTGAATTTTAATTCACCTGTTTGTTACTTTCATTTTGCTGATTGATAGCTAATTATATGCTCTGTTGTTGTAAAAGAAATATAATTTTTAGTGCAGTCGCTTTTTGTACCGTCATTTTGTTGTATTTTTGTATATGATAGATATTATTTTATCTAAGATCGTATATTTTTATAATAAATTAAATCATTCTGAAACTATATGTTTTTAAAGAATATTTTCTTTTTAAAAAAGCCTTTGTTTTGGCTGTTTATTTTAGCTGCTGCATTATTCATGTATTTAATTTTCATTCTTATTATACCTAATATTTTTATTAAAAACGAAGAAGATAAGTATTTATTTGTTCGGGATAATAATTCGATGGAAGATGTCATTCGTAATTTAGATAAAACTAATCAAGTATTTTCGGTTTTTACATTTAAACAAGCGGCTACCATTTTAGGGTATAAAAAAATCCGACCAGGACGGTACGAACTTAGCAATGGCATGAACAACTTCAAGTTGGTACGCATACTGAAAAATGGTCGTCAAACTCCACTTAAACTAACTTTTAACAACATCCGCACCAAAGAACAATTAGCCGGCAGATTGTCGAAAATGATTATGGCCGATTCGCTTTCTATAGTTCAGCTTATGAACGACTCGGCTTTTCTGGTAAGCTACGAGCAAAACCCTAATACCTCAATTGCTGTGTTTATTCCCAATACTTACGAGGTATTCTGGGATATGGATGCCCGTGAACTTTTCGAACGAATGAAAAGGGAATACGATATTTTCTGGACTGAGGATCGAAAAGCCAAAGCTGCTGCCATACCACTTACGTCTGTTGAAGTGGCTACATTGGCGTCGATTGTAGAGGAAGAAACGAATAACAAAACTGAGCGACCAATGGTAGCCGGTTTGTATATTAACCGTCTAAAAAAAGAAATGCCCCTACAGGCTGACCCAACTCTGAAATTTGCTGTTGGCGATTTTAGTATTAAACGCTTAAAATTGGGACATATTCTGAAAATCTCGCCTTACAATACGTATCGAAACAAAGGACTTCCTCCGGGACCTATTCGGGTAGCTTCGCAAAATGGTATCGATGCCGTGCTTAATTTTGCCAAACACGATTATATTTTTATGTGTGCCAAAGAAACACTGAATGGAGAACATAATTTTGCGATAACTTACGCTGAACATCAGGCAAATGCACGACGTTACCAAAAAGCATTGGATGCGTTGAAGATTAATTAATGTGCCAATGTGATAATATGCCAATGTGCCAATTAAAAAAATACAATTGATGAATAAGATTTTAATTTTATTATTTGTAGCTCTTGTTTTAATTCCGATAAATGCGCAATACAAAAAGCATGAAATGCGTGCAGTTTGGATTGCTACGGTTGCGAATATCGACTGGCCAAGTCAGCGAAATTTGTCGGCTAAGCAGCAAAAAAAGGAAATGATTCAGATGCTCGATTCGTTTGCTTCGATGAATATGAATACGGTTGTTTTTCAGATTCGTCCTACAGCCGATGCATTTTACGCTTCGACATTAGAGCCATGGTCGCATTGGCTTACCGGAAGACAAGGTATACGCCCCGATTCGTTTTACGACCCTCTGCAGTTTGTTATCGACGAAGCGCACAAGCGTTTTATCGATGTGCATGTGTGGTTAAACCCCTATCGCGTAACGAATAGCGATAATTTAGATATTCTTTCGAAAAATCATTTGTTTTATAAAAATCGAAATTTATTTGTAAAATATGGCGATAAATATTATTTCGACCCAGGCTTGGACGAAACGCGGGAGTTTCTGAACCGAGTGGTGGAAGATATTGTACAGCGCTACGATATAGATGCTATTCATTTCGACGATTATTTTTATCCTTACAGAGTTAAGGATGAAGAGTTTCCTGACGATAAGTCATTCAAACTATATCCGCGTGGATTTGCCCCTAACCAAAAAGACGATTGGCGTCGCAATAACGTAAATATGATTATTGCCGAATTACAACAAACCATAAAAAGCACAAAATCGTGGGTGGAATTTGGTGTTTCGCCTTTTGGTGTGTGGCGAAATAATAGTGTTGACTCACGAGGCTCGGCAACGCAGGCAGGTGTTCAGAACTACGACGACCTGTACGCCGACATTCTGAAATGGTTGCAGGAAGGAACTATTGATTATGTAGCGCCGCAGCTTTATTGGGAAATTGGCAAAAAAGTAGCTGATTATTCCGTGTTGGCTAAGTGGTGGAATGAAAATTCGTACGGAAAGAACCTCTATATTGGGCTTTATGCCTCACAACTTGGCAACAAGCATGCTGCTGAAGCCTGGCGCAAAGGCAACGAACTTGCCCGTCAGTTGCAGCATAACAAGCTATATAATCAGATAGATGGAGCTGTTTATTTTAGTGCTAAGGGATTTATGAAAAACTTGTTGGGCATTAACGACACCCTTCGAAACAACTACTATAAATATCCCGCTCTGACACCTGTAAACCGCAATATTAAAGGTGAAGATTCTGCTCAACCACAGAACGTACGCGTGGTAAAAGACGGATCCGATGCGTATTTATTGTGGGATAGAATAGAGGAGGATGGTGGTTGCCATGTAAAATATTATGTGGTATATGCTTTTAAAGGCAAAAAAGTAGGAGATTTTAATGACCCGATTAATATTATTGCCCGCACTTCCGACAGTTGCCTCGATTTACGTAATCTTAATAAGCGTTTTCATGGCACTTACTCATTTGTAGTAACTGCCGTGAATAGATACAAACATGAGAGTAAGCCCGATTACTGGGTAACACGGAAATTGTAAAATCACTTTTTATTTATCAGATTCATAAATTCTTCGCGGGTTTTGGCTTGCTGAAAAACGCCTGAGAAATCGGAAGTGGTAGTTACCGAATGCTGTTTTTGTACGCCGCGCATTTGCATACACAGGTGTTGTGCTTCAATAACGACCATTACGCCCATAGGGTTCAATGTATTTTGAATACATTCTTTTATTTGTGTGGTCAATCGCTCCTGCACCTGTAAGCGGCGAGCATATACTTCAACGATGCGAGCAATTTTGCTCAGTCCTGTAATTTTGTGGTTGGGGATATAAGCCACATGCGCTTTCCCAAAAAATGGTAACACATGATGCTCGCACATCGAATAAAAATCAATATCCTTTACGATAACCATTTGCCGGTAATTTTCGGTAAACATGGCCGATTGGATTATTTCTTCGGGGTTTTGCTCGTAGCCCTGCACCAAAAACTGCATAGCTATAGATACTCGTTGGGGTGTTTTGAGCAAACCTTCTCGTTCAGCATCTTCGCCAAGCAATTTCAAAATTTCTTTGTAGTGGTACGCTATTTTTTCGGTTTTTCCCTCGTCGAAAGGCA
>DYSC01000006.1:8597-10839 GCA_020726365.1 Porphyromonas sp. | reverse complement strand
AGAAGTCAGAAATTGAAAATTAGTAATTAATCTTATCTTTAACGGTATACATTGCGTTTCTCAGGTTTGGAAATGCAGCAATAAGTTCAGAACGAAAAGCCTGTGCTTCTTCGGATGTTTTGAAATCGCCAACACGCACTTTCCAAAATGGTGATATATAACTCACATACACGCCAAGTTTTGGAAAAACGGTACGAATTTCTTTTTCGATATTAAAAGCTTCGGCTTTGGCTGTTCGCTGCACATTGCTCGAAAATACCTGAATACGAAAGCCAGCACCGGTTCCCGTTTTAAGTGTACCTGTATCTTTGTTTCTATTCATCATCGAATTTTCGATAGCGCTATCCTGAATGACAGTGACCTTAGCTCCCGAAATTGAATCGCGAGTAGCTAATTTTTGAAAAATATCTGTTGTCGTAGAATTATTATCTTGTGCAAACAAAATAACTGAAAATGGCAACGATAAAAGCAATAGTAAATATCTCATGCGTGTAAAATTTTAGCGTGTAAAGTTATGAAAAATTATTTCAGAAAACCACCAGTAACAAAACAATCTCCAAAATCGGGTAAAATAATCGGCTCCTTAGCAAAAAGTCCGTATACCGACGAACCCGAACCCGACATGGATGCATACAAAGCACCGGCATCGTACAAGTCTTGTTTTATTTTGGCAATTTCTGGATGATTTACAAAAACCGATGCTTCAAAATCATTCGCTACCAATCCTTTCCATTCTTTCACCGGAAGTTTTATCAAGTCTCGCAATGAATGTTTAGGTTTACGAGGAACTACTTTTGAATAAGCTTCGGGGGTCGAAACGTGAATATCGGGCTTTACCAATACTAAAAAATAACCTTTCAACGACAAATCTGTTTTTGTAAATTCATTGCCTATTCCGGTAGCAAAAACTGGCTTATTTCGGATAAATACGGGACAATCGGCACCAATTTTTACGGCATAAGCTTCGAGTTTTTTGGTTGCAATTTTTAGGACAAACAGTTTATTTAGTGCTTTGAGCATAAAAGCCGCATCGGCCGAACCGCCACCCAAACCTGCGCCAAAAGGAATTTGCTTTATCAAACTAATATCGATGGGGGGAATATCGAAATCCTGATTTAGCAGTCGGAACGCTTTGAGGATAAGGTTGTTCTGTGGGTCGCCATCGATAGGAATTCCTCCCGACGAAAAACTATAATCGGTACAAGTGTTCGAAGGCGAAACTTCGAGCACATCGCACAGCCCAATCGGATAAAAAACCGTTTCGAGATTGTGATAACCATCAGCACGCTTTTCGGTGATATTAAGTCCGATATTTATTTTGGCATTTGGGAAGATGGTCATGTGTAATCAATTAAAAATTAAAAATTGAGAATTGAGAATTAAAGATTTAATACTTCTGCCAATGTATATGTTTCGAGGACTTTGTGTTTGCTGTAATTGGCTGCAACTGTGCAGCATTCTGTATAAGTATCGTGTTCGAAAAACAAGATTTGTTCTTTTTCAACGGCTTCGTCAAGCAATTTCTTTTTATCCTCCATTGCCGTAAGTGGAAAAATATCGTAGGACGAAATCCATGCCAAAGGGACGTTGGCAGCTAATGGAATAACATCACCGCAATAAATAAGTGTTTTTGAGCCTAAATTAATGTAGCTTGCCAACTGTCCAAATGTATGCCCACTGTACAATCTCACTTCCACTTTGGGACAAACAAACTGGTTTTCGCTGACCGTTTTCAGTTTGCCTGCTTCGAAAATTGGCATTACGTTTTCTTTAAAATACGAATCGCCTTCGCGTACATTCGGATTCAGGAAATTATTCCATTGTGCCTCTCCAACCCAATGTGTTGCATTTGGGAATACTAATTCAGCTGCCGATTTGTCGGCATTGTAGCGAGTAGCACCTCCGCAATGATCAAAATGCAGGTGTGTAAAAATCACATCGGTAATATCAGTAGCTTTATAACCGAGTTTTTCTAATTCATTATCAAAATTTATTACGCCTTCGAAGCCGTAATACTTCAAATAGTCGAGTTGTTTATCACCCGTACCTGTATCAATCAGAATTTTATGCTCCCCTGTATCGATAAGCAAGCATCGCATACTTACTTTACAATAATTATCGTCGTTGCAAGGGTAGCGTTTTTGCCACACAATTTTAGGAACTACACCAAATGCCGCACCACCATCAACATAAAAAGTGCCCGCTTCAATTTTTTGTATCTTCATTTTAAGTTTTTAAAGTT
>DYSC01000006.1:0-8497 GCA_020726365.1 Porphyromonas sp. | reverse complement strand
TAAAGTTATAAAGTTTTTAAAGTTCGTAAAGTATTAGTATGGACAAAAGTTCTGAATAGGCTTTTTGTTTTTTTTTTGTACTTTTGTAATTCGCAAAAATTACGGGTACAAAAATAAGCAAAAAATCCAAGTCGCATACCATGCGCCGATTACATATTCAAATGAATTGATTTATGAATGATAAACAACAAAAATTAGATACACGCTATATGCGTATGGCACGTATTTGGGCAGAAAACTCCTACTGCGAACGCCGAAAGGTAGGAGCTTTATTAGTAAAAAATAAAATGATAATTTCGGACGGGTACAACGGCACTCCTTCGGGCTTTGAAAATAAATGTGAAGATGAGAACAATGTATCGAAAGCTTATGTTTTACACGCTGAAGCAAACGCCATCACAAAAGTTGCTCGTTCACACAATAGCAGCGATGGTGCCACATTGTATGTAACGGCTTCGCCCTGCATCGAATGTGCAAAATTGATTATTCAGTCAGGGATTAAGCGCGTTATTTATGGCGAAAAATACCGCATAATGGATGGTGTAGAATTACTCGAACGAGCTGGAATTGATTTGGTATTTTTAGAAATATAAGGTGATGTGATGATGTGTTGAAGAAGTAAAAACTCTGTTTTCTCTGTGTTTTCTTTGTTTTCTCTGTGGTAAAAATAATGTAATGATTAGAATTAAAAATTAAATAGAAGTAGCGACAAAGTTCGCCTCGTCTAAAAATTGATACGTATAATGAATAAAAAGAATCTGCTGTTAGTACTGATAGTTTTTGTGTCGATAATTGTAGGATTGGCACTTGGAAATATATTGGCAAACCGTTCGAAATTACGTGATGTTGGTTCGTTGCGTGGAATATTATCGGACATGGGTGCTAATAAAATCGATGAGGTTTTGTCGTTGATTGACTCCAAATACGTTGATTCGACCGATATCAATACTATGACCGAAGATGCCATTGTGGATTTGGTGTCTAAGTTAGATCCTCATTCGGTGTATGTTCCCGCTTCCGATTTGGAAGCAGTAAACAGTCAGCTCGAAGGTAGTTTTAGCGGCATTGGTGTTCAATTTAACATCCAAAACGACACGATTATGATTGTATCGGTTATTAGTGGTGGACCTTCCGAAAAAATGGGACTGCTGGCTGGCGACCGTATAGTAATGGTTAACGATACGCTTTTTACAGGTAAAAAAATTACCAACGAAAGAGTGATGAAAAAACTGCGTGGCAAAGCTGACACGAAGGTAAAATTAGGTGTGAAGCGTTTTGGTACAAAAGAAGTATTAAAATATACGGTTACTCGTGGAGAAATTCCGGTTAATTCAGTCGATATTGCTTATCTGATTGCTCCTCAAACGGGTTTTATCAAAGTAAATAAATTTGCTGAAAATACGTACTCCGAATTTTTAAATGCTATTGCTGACCTGCGCGCCAAAGGAGCAAAAAAGTATATTGTAGATTTGCGCGAAAACAGTGGCGGACTTATGGAACAGTCCATTAATATGGTAAACGAATTTTTACCAAAAGGACAGCTTATTGTTTATTCCGAAGGAAAAGCTTATGAACGTTTCGAATCCCGCGCCGATGGCAAAGGAAGTTGTATTAATGCGCCAATCGTTGTTCTGATTGACGAGTTCTCGGCTTCGGCAAGTGAGATATTTGCCGGTGCTATACAGGATAATGACAGAGGAACTATCATTGGTCGCCGTTCGTTTGGTAAAGGTTTAGTGCAGCAGCAACATGATTTGTCGGATGGCTCGGCACTTCGACTTACAGTAGCGCGCTACTATACCCCTTCGGGGCGAAGTATTCAGAAACCTTACGTTAAAGGGAAAGCCGATGATTATGAAAACGATATTATGAACCGCTATCTTCATGGCGAATTTGATCATAAAGACAGCATTCAGGTGGCTGATTCGTTGAAATATAAAACCCTCAAAGGTAGAACCGTTTATGGTGGCGGTGGAATAATGCCCGATATTTTTGAGGCTCGCGACACCACCGAATATACCCCTTATTTGAATAAGGTATTGAATTATGGCTACTTATATCAATACGCATTTAAATACACCGACACAAACCGCAAACTGCTCAGCAAAATTAAAACATGGCAGGCTATGGACCAATACCTGAGCACGCAGCCATTGCTGAAAGAATTTACTGGTTTTGCTGCTACAAAAGGTGTATCTCCGAATGCCAAGGAAATTGCTGTTTCGCAACGACTAATTATTAATCAGTTGAAAGCCGACATTACGCGCAACACGCTGGGCGACAATGGTTTTTACCCGCTCTTTTTCAGGAATGACAAAACGGTAAAAAAGGCGATTGAAACAATATCGAAAGTAAAATAACAAACATTCAGCATGATTATCGACGAAAATACGCCATACTTTTACAGTCATACATTAGCGAATGGAATGCGCGTGGTTTTTAAACCAGAAAACAGTACCGTGAGTTATTGTGGAATTGCTGTAAATACCGGTTCGCGCGACGAAATGGAACACGAACAAGGAATGGCGCATTTTACTGAACATTTGCTATTCAAAGGCACAGCAAAGCGTAGGTCGGCACATATCATAAACCGATTGGAACATGTGGGTGGTGAGTTAAATGCTTTTACGTCGAAAGAAGAAACGGTGGTTTATGCAGCTGTTTTGCGGGAGTATACCGAACGTGCTATTGAGCTTATTGCCGATATTACCCTTCATTCTACTTTTCCACAAAAGGAAATTGATAAGGAAGTCATTATTATTTTAGACGAAATTCAATCGTATCGCGATGCGCCTTCGGAGCTTATTTTTGACGATTTCGAAGATTTGCTTTTTGGCGATCATCAATTGGGTCATAATATATTGGGGAAAGCAGAAGTTCTTCAACAACTCACGACCGAAAAAGCACTTGAGTATGTAAATCGCCAATATTTGCCACACAAAATGGTGCTGTTTGTTACTGGTAAATTCGATTTCAAACAAATAATTCGTTGGGCTGAAAAATATTTAAGTGTTCCAGAACGAACAACTACTCCATTAGTCAGGGTTGCCCCAACTCAATATATTCCTCAAAGGAAAATTGAGAAAAAAAATACCAATCAGGTACATTTTATATTGGGAAATATAGCCTACAACCTGTTCCATTCGCAAAAAATGGCTATGTATTTGCTTACCAACATTTTGGGTGGTCCCGGTATGAATAGTTTACTTAATCTCTCACTTCGCGAAAAACATGGTTTGGTTTACAATGTCGAATCGAGCTTTCAGCCTTTTACCGATACAGGTATGTGGACAGTTTATTTTGCGTGCGACCCCGACAATGCTCAACGATGCGAAGAGTTGGTTTATAGCGAATTAGCTAAAATCAGAGACCACCGAATAAGCGAATCGGCACTAAAAAAATACAAACTGCAACTCATGGGTCAAATGGCAATTGGTTCCGAAAGCAAAGAGAGTATGGCCTTGAGTATTGGCAAAAGTTTTTTACGCTACAACAAAATTGATAATTTAGAAACAGTACGAAAAAGTATTGAAGCGGTAACTGCTGAGCAACTACAGGAAATAGCTCAAACAATTTTTAAGTCTGACCAATTTACGACTCTTATTTATAGATAAAAAATGACAATCGACGAATACGTATCGGCACACAGCGATAAAGAGCCTGAATATCTCGCAAAAATCAACCGAGCAACGCATTTGCGTATGATTAATCCACGCATGCTTTCAGGTCATTTGCAGGGTAGGTTTTTAGCTATGTTTTGCAAAATGATACAGCCAAAAACCATTTTGGAATTAGGTACTTTTACCGGTTACTCGGCACTTTGTATGGCAGAGGTATTACCCGCCGATGGCATTTTACACACCATTGAGTGCGACGACGAATTGGAGGATTTTATAATCGAAAACTTAAACACAGCGGAGCATGGTAAAAAAGTGAAACTCCACATTGGCAACGCATTGGGAATTATTGATACACTGACAGAAGCTTTCGATTTGGTATTTATCGACGCCGATAAGCGCGAATATATCGCCTATTTCGAAGCAGTGCTTCCAAAACTGCGAAAGGGTGGTTTTATTTTGGCCGACAATACATTATGGGATGGAAAAGTACTGAAAAAAGCCGAATCAAACGACCATCAAACCATTGAAATTCAAAAATTTAATGAATTTATTGCTAATGACCAACGCGTTGAAAAAGTAATGCTTCCGCTCCGAGATGGGCTTACTATTATACAGAAGAAATAGCAAACATAACAAAATGAAAAAATCGCATCACGTATGTAAATACGTATGTAGGTTTTTAACTGCTTCCGCCCATTTATCTTTAAAAATAAATCGCACTGCAACTAAATAAAGCAAAGCGAAACCAAGCATCATCATTATCAACTTTACAAATTCAGAATAAGTTGTAAGGTTAAATAATGCCATAACAACCCCTATTGTTACGGATAAAATCAGTGTTGTGGCAATGTCGAGTATTTGGTGGCGAAGGTAATGAACAATTGATTTTTTTATCAGAAATGAAGATGCAACGAAGGCAGTTGTATTTGCCACAATTAAGCTAATAAGCATCACTTTTATTCCAAACGAAAAAGTCGCAGCAATCGACAACAATATCAATGTTTTTTTGAAAATTTCCAATTTTAAGGTGTTTTTTGATTCCCCGCGTGCATTCAGAATATTTACATTAATGGTGTAGATCGGATAAAACAAATTGGAAATTATGAGCAATTGAAAAAGCACAACAGACTCCAACCACTTTTCGGTTATAAGCGTAATAATAAGCGGTTTGGCAGCAATAATCAGAAAAATTGCCAACGGAAATGTAAGCATGGTAACAGAAGATACCAATCGCCGGTAAATGCGTAATAGTCGGGGCTGATCGTCTTGAACCTGTGCAAAAATTGGATAAGTACCTGCCGATAGAATACTGTTTGAAGCCACATTGACTGTTTCGCTGTATTTATTTGCCTGCGTGTAATAACCAACATTTCGCACGGTATCGAATTTTCCGATTATCAGTGTGTAAATATTTATAAACAAAACATTTAGCAACGATTGTCCGAAAATACCGATGGAGAATTTCCAACTTTCCTTAACAATGTTCCACGAAAAAGTAAAATCCGGCTTCCAACGTAGAAAAAATGGAAATATTAACGCTTTTGAAACGTGAAAACTAAGTTGTTGAAACACCAATACCCAAATTCCGTATCCCTGAAGTGCTGATGTCAAAGCAACGGAAGCACTGATAGCTACACTTATTATATTCACCAAGGCATTAGCCCTGAAGTTTAATTTTTTGCTGAGTTGAGTTTGTTGAATAAAATAAAAGGAGAAAACGATAATGGACAAGAATAATACGCGGGCAACATTTGTAAGCGTAGGTAGATTAAAAAAACCAACAATGAAAGGGGTAGCGAAAAATAGAATGGCGTAAAGCAGTACTGAAATAAAAAAATTTAAATAGAAAATGGAACTGAAATCGACCTGATTAGCATCTATTTTTCGTATTAATGCCTGTCCAAAACCGCCATCAATTAATACAGTTGAAATCCCGACAAAGAAAAATAAAATACCAATTTGTCCAAACTCCTCCACATGCAGAATGCGTGCAAGAAAAATCCCGACAAGCAATTGGATAAACTGTACGCCAAACACATTGACTGTTGACCAAGCTAATCCGTTTATCATTTTATTTTTTAATCCATCGCTCATTTTTTTGTTTATAAAGTTTTAAAGTTAGACGGTTTGTAAGGTTACGAAAAATGCAGTTTTACGGCAGATAACAGTGTCAGAACCTGAAAGCGTTCGCCCCAGTTTCCATTGTCGAACAACCACTTACAATCGGTACGCAACTCATTATCACTAATTATGTCTATGTTTTGATTGAAATAATCAACAAACGATTGTGCCAGCGCTTTGTTTTCGTCCAACCAGTAATCAAATGGATTCATACCGGATTTTAATTTGCCTGATAATTTGTCGAAAAATTTCAGGCTCATTCGCTTGTAATAGCCCGGTGCCAAGTATTTTTTGTTGTTGAGCGAAATTAATGGCGAAACGCCGGTTTTTTCCCACGGATAATTGGCAAATTCCTTGTTCTTTTGGGCTATCCAATCTATATAAATTTTTTGTTTAAACTTCAGATTATCAGGAATTGAATAACAATAACTCAAAAAATCGACATCCAAAAACGGCGATACACTTTGCGAATATATGTCTAAATAGTAATTGCCATTCATAGCTCCCATAAATGCCCTGCCGTAAAATTTATACAACTCTTCCGATTCAAAATCCTGTTGTACGCCTGCAATATATTTTTCGGCTTTATGGATTAATTTTGAGGAATAAACACTTGCTGCAAGCGACGGTTTTATGGCGTATGGTTTTGATAAAAACGAACCGAGCACAGCATCGCCAATTAAACCCGTATGAATTAGGCCATAATCGTCGAAATTCATATTTTTACACGATTTAAGCACATGAGCACCACCCGGAAATAGTATCATTCCGTCGTTGTACGATACAATTTCATCCACATTGCGCAGGTAATTTCCATGATCGAGCGACTGAAACAAAAACTCGTGCCGATGGTCGATGGCAATCTGTTTTGCAATCTGTTCGTCGAGATAATTAGCTTGTGAAAACGTGAAATTAAGTTGGTCGGTATAGCCCATTTTGTGCGCCATAAGCACTGTCATACGTGAATCTAAACCGCCGCTCAATGTGGCTATATGCTTGTAATTGTATTCTTTATCTTTTTCAAATTCCCGTTTTATAGCTTGTCGAAACAAAGAATCTACCTCCTCGATAATTTGCGCTTTCGAGTCGGTGGTTCGTTCAATATTTTTTAAATGAAAATAATTAGAAATACTGCTTTCGCCATTTTTATGTTCTATGTAGCATCCGGGTAATAATCGGTTAACGCCTTCGATAAACGAAATTTCGTTCAACATAAAACCGCTTGTCAACAATGAATATGCAGCTTCTGTATTGAGTTTTCGTGGAATTTTCAGCTCGCTCATAAGAGCTGCCATTCGGTTGAGGTCGGAAGCGAAAAAGAGATAGTCGCTGTTTTCGAAAACAAAAATCCGCTTTGAGCCAGTCTGATTGGTGAAAATCAACCAGCTATCCGCTTTTTTATTGTAAATAAATCCGCTAAAATCGCCACGCAATTGCTTTACAAAATCATTTCCATGTTTTTCGTAAAGAGATACGAGCAAATCAAAAACCGAAGTTTTGTCACTGACTTTCAGTTCGCTCGAATTTAGCAATACACCCTCAATACCAATAAAATAAGCATCGTTTTGTTCGAAAATTTTATCGTTCAGAAATTTAGAGTTCGTAAGTTGTTGAACGGAATAAGTATCCGTTTCAACAGTATGACAAATCATTTTTTGCTCGTGCGCAAGTCGCAACGAAAAAACATCTAACGGACTAGTTGGTTTTTTATTTTTGAATATTATTACTGTAAATCCGGACATATTATTTGCTTTTTATTACATCAAACCCTTCGCCATAAACCCCGATTGCCGACGACTGCGAAATAAATGCATTCGGATCACACTCTTTTACAATGCGAAAAATTCGTATCGATTCATTTTTCCGAGCAATAACTGTTATTACTTTCACCGATTCTTTTGAGTACCAACCCATTCCGTCGAGAATGGTTACGCCTCTATGTGCCTCAGCACTAATACGCGAAGCAATTTCTTCGTAATTTTTTGAAAAAATAAAAAATTGTACCGACTGACGAACCCCGTTTATCACCATATCAACAGTCAAAGTTGTGATAGTGAGTGTTGTAAGTCCATAAACTATGCGTTCGATACTACCAATTTCCAAAAAATAGGAAGATGAAATTATGAATACATCGCAATAAAGTAGGATTCTGCCAAGCGTAATGTTGCGGTATTTATTTACTACTTTAGCAATAATATCGGTGCCGCCGGAGCTGCCATTATTCAGAAAAACAAGTCCAATGCCCACACCCGAAAGCAGTCCACCAATAACACAAGCCATAAAATCCTCCTTTTCGCCCACAAACGTACCAACAGGAGCTTGTGGTAAAACGGAGAAAAAAAGCGTTAAAACCCCAACGCCATAAATGGTTCGAAGACTGAATTTTACCCCTAATGTCCGACTGGCAATAAGCAGCAAAACAGCATTTATACCAAAAAATGTAACCGAAATTGGCAAACCCGAAGCATAAAAAACCAATGCGCCTATACCTGTAACGCCACCACCTGTAATTTGATGCGGCAACAAAAATGCCTTCCATGCTCCAGCATACATCAAAAGCCCGAATGCTATTAAAATATATTCTTTTACATTCAATTTTTTACTCACATAGTGAGCTTTGATATTCAGAGTTTTCAGCATTTTTTGTTCTTTAGAAATTCCATCGCAAAGATAGTTAAAATGTAACAGATCATGCAAAATTCACAACTAAGACAGCAATTCCGAAACAAAATAATTTGCAAGTCTCAACTATTTAT
>DYSC01000058.1 GCA_020726365.1 Porphyromonas sp. | reverse complement strand
GCCTCCACCCGAAAAAGTATTCGAAACCTCATTTGATGACTGACGATTTCCACCACCTACAGCCATCATTCCCGATCCTCCAGAGCCACCTACCCCTCCACTACTCGTAATGGTTTTGTTTGACAAAGCTAAACCACCTCCACCGCCGTAGGAAGCAGAGCTTCCGAAATTAGAAGATGTAGCGTAATTACCTCCGCCACCAATAACATTGTAAGTAGGGGATTTATATGCACTTACCGTAGGACTATAATTATATGAGCCACCAGATGATGAACCACCGGAAAAACCGCCTATCTGACTCGAATAATTTACACCTGGCGCAACATTAAACCTACCCTGCTCATTGTAAGCAGCATAGTGTAAATCGCCCCCTAACGGTGTGTAGAGCAATAGGAGTATTATTCCGGAAATTATAAGAAACGACCAAATATATATTATCTGATATTTTTTTTCCATATGATAAAATTAATGCAAACAGTCTTGTAATGTAAAGTTTAAATAAGAAAGAAACGTATGTTATCAACAAATAAACAAAAAACTTGAATTGTAACTAAAAAAACAGACTCTGCAAAAAAGCTAAAAATCTAATAAATAAGCATTTAAACTACAAGTCAAAACATAACATTTCGCGTTGCAAAAATAATAATTAATTTTAAATACTTGTATTCATTTTAAATAAAAGAACTTAATAATGAAGCAATTCAACATTTTAAGGACAATTCTGAAGCAAGAAAAATCCAAAACAAGGATACGATTATGTTTTATTTATCGAAAGCATTAACTCCCACCAACCTATCGTATCTGGCTCCAATAGGGCGATAATACACAAAAACAGCATATTCGTTATTCGTTTGCCAAAAACTTCCATCCACTCTTTCGACACTTGCTTTGCTGTTGTTTTTTTGCAAAAACCGATACTGATAATTATAACCACCCTGCTTTAATAATGTTCTATAAAAATACATTCCGGCATTAAAATCGTAGTTAATTATGGAGTTTTCATTCAATAAGTTACAATTAAAATCGCCACCTATGTATAGTTGACCATCGAAAAATGGTGCTTTTGCGAGCAACATAAAATCCACATACATATAATCACCCTCGGCATCCGAATTATCAATAGACTCCTCCTGTAAATTAATTACAAATCTACCATTAGCATCAAACTCGTGATTATAAACTTTCGATGTCTGAATCTTATCTTGCGTTAAAAACACTTCGTAGTGAGGTTGTACATATTTTATCCTATCCACTCCCCTACTTGCCGCATACACCGACGAAATATCGAAACTATGAAACTCATTTCCACCTTCGAAAATTAAATCTTTATTATTTCTAAAACTTAGCTTAGAACCTTCGATATAAGTTGGCTGAGTGCCAAACACCTCATTATCAAAACGATTATTCTGACGAACCAACACTCTAATTTCATTTTGCGGATTTTGAACCGCTAATCCATTCAGAAGCACATCAAAATCAATTTGCTGGTAACGACCATTGAGTTCAATATCGGTATTTGCCCGTAGTGTGTGATTTACACTTACTGTTGGTTCGTACACCGAAAAACAAACCTGTGCTACCGGTTTATCCGATTGATTATCTTCGAATATTAAAACCACATAATTACCCGAAATCTTTAGCTTCATGTCGTTATTAGGCAGTTCGAACCGATAATGTGTGTACAGAAACGTTGTATTCGACGATAGCGTATAATCTGTAATATCGGCAGTAGTAAAACCTTCTAAATATTCATTACTCAATAAGTTGCTTACTGTCCAATCGGCATTACAATGCATAATTTTATAACTGTAAGCGTGCACTTCGTTCGAAAGCTGATCGAATTTAATCTTCAATACCTCACCACTATTCAATCCCATCAAATTCGAAGCGTATTTTTCTCCATCCCTTCCTATTTGAAGAGTTTTTATGGTATTGTCAAAAATCTGTGTCCGACAAACCGGATTATTAGCATAAATGTATGAATATGAAAATACATAAATAATTATTATACAAATATTTAAGAACAATTTCATTGTTATAAAAGCGGGATTTATTTTTACACTCGTATTGTTGGTAGCCAATTTTTATGCCAAAGTTAGCAATTTAGCACTAAATACAAAAACAATTTCAGTCGAAAGCACATTAAATCAGCTAAAAAGTTCAAATCTGAAGGTAAAAACGACAACTCACGTTCTTTTTTTCTTTTATTTATAAACAACAATTATTATAAATCTATAAATTATGTTACAAGTACATTTATCTATCTGATTCACTGAATATTATATATAAAGAAAAAAATCAGTAATACGCGCATTGATTCAAAAATATTAAGTAATTTTGCCGGACTTTTTATACAAAATAAACAAAGACTATTTTGAAATTAAAGTATCTATCTATTTACATAAAAATCAATTATTTAGAACAATAAAATGGCAAACCTGATTAAATCAACACGTGGTTTGGATATTGCAATAAGTGGTGCAGCCGATAAAGTGTTACATTCTTTTATGCTTTCGGATGTTGTAGCTATTGTACCGGGTCATTATCATGCTATTACACCGAAGGTTCTTGTAAAAGAAGGCGATGTGGTAAAGGCTGGCACTCCGGTTTTTTACAATAAAGCAGTCGAAAGCATGAAATTTGTATCGCCTGTAAGTGGAAAAGTGCTCGCAGTAAACCGCGGTGAGCGTCGTAAAGTACTTAACATCACTATTGAGCGCGACAAAGAAATTGCTTACGAATCATTCAAAATCGGCTCGATGGAAACAATGCAGGGTGAGGAAATTAAAGCAACAATTTTAGCTGCCGGACTTTGGCCGTATATCAAACAACGTCCTTACGATGTAATTGCAAACCCTGACATTGCGCCAAAAGCGATTTTTATATCCGCATTCGATAGTGCACCCCTTGCACCATCGAGCGAATTTGTATTGTCGAAACAAATGGATGATTTTCAAAAAGGGTTAGATGCTTTAGCAAAACTAACAACTGGAAAAATTCATTTGGGAGTTCGTAATGTAACAAAGTTATACGAGGGTTTAAAAAACGTTGAAATAAATCATTATCAGGGTCCGCATCCGATTGGAAATGTAGGCGTTCAGATAAACAAAATCAACCCGATAAACAAAGGAGAAGCTGTGTGGACAATACATGCACACGATGTGCTATTTATCGGACGGCTTTTCAACAAAGGAATTGTAGACCTGAAACGCAAAATTGCACTTACGGGACCTGAAGTAAATTCACCGGCATTTTACGAAACAATAACAGGTTGTCAAATCGACAAACTTATTATTGGAAAAGTAACAAGCAATGTTACTCACCGTTATATAAGTGGCAATGTGCTAACAGGTACAAAAGTAACCGGTAAAAGTTATCTTGACCCCTACTCTACTCAAATCACAGTTATAAAAGAAGGAAACGATGTACACGAAATGTTTGGCTGGGCAATGCCCCGCTTTAACAAATTCAGTACGAGCGGCACTTACTTTACAGGTATAATGAGAAAGGTTTTCAGCGTAAAACACTTCGATTTCGATGCCCGTATTATGGGTGGAAAAAGAGCAATAATCATGTCGGGCGAATATGATAAAGTATTGCCAATGGATATTTTACCCGAATTTTTGATAAAAGCAATGATTGTAGGCAATATCGACAAAATGGAAGCCCTTGGAGCTTATGAAATTGCACCCGAAGATGTGGCACTCTGCGAATTTGTATGTACTTCGAAATTACCATTGCAACAGATTGTTCGCGATTCGTTGGACTTAATGAGAAAAGAATTAGAATAACAACCCCTAAATCCGTTAGCTTACGGACTAATAAAATATGAAGGCATTAAAAAATTTAGTAGATAAAGTAAAGCCGCACTTCGAAAAAGGCGGTAAGCTTGAAAAATTCCATTCGGTTTTTGATGGGTTTGAAACATTCCTTTTTGTTCCGAACACCACTTCGAAAAGTGGAACGCATATACACGATGCTATTGACTCAAAACGCACTATGAGTATGGTAATCATAGCATTGATTCCAGCATTGCTTTTTGGAATGTATAATGTTGGTTTTCAACATTATTTAGCACTTGGACAACAAGTAAGCTTTTGGGATACATTTGTTTTTGGAGCACTTTCAGTGCTTCCGCTTATTGTTGTTTCGTATGGTGTAGGTTTAGGCATCGAATTTATTGTAGCACAAATTAAAGGACACGAAATTCAGGAAGGCTTCCTTGTTTCGGGTTTTCTTATTCCATTAATCGTTCCTATTGATACACCGCTATGGATGGTTGCAGTTGCAACAGCTTTTGCTGTTATTTTTGCAAAAGAAGTTTTTGGTGGAACTGGAATGAATATCTTTAACGTAGCATTGGTAACTCGTGCTTTCTTATTTTTTGCTTACCCTACCTTTATGTCGGGCGATGTGGTTTGGGTTCGAACTGCCGATACTTTTGGTCTTGGTGCTGGCACACCTGTTGACGCCTATTCGGGTGCAACAGTGCTTGGACAAGTAGCTACATCGGCAACAACAAACTTACAAATAGTGAATATTGTAAAAGAGCCATTAACTTGGTTGGATGGATTTTTAGGTCTAATATCTGGTTCGGTAGGCGAAACGTCTACTTTAGCCATTTTAATAGGAGCTGCATTATTATTAGTAACTCGCATTGCCAGTTGGAAAACCATGTTTTCGGTATTTGCAGGTGGTGCATTCATGGCATTTGTTTTCAACACATGGGGACCCGAAACAGCAGCAGCACATTTCCCTTGGTACTATCATCTGGTGTTTGGAGGATTTGCTTTTGGTGCTGTGTTTATGGCTACTGACCCTGTAACCTCGACACGCACCGAAACCGGCAAATGGATATATGGTGCATTAGTTGGTGCCATGACAATTATTATACGCGTATTGAATCCGGGATATCCCGAAGGCATGATGTTAGCAATATTATTACTAAATATATTTGCACCACTCATTGATTATTACGTGGTAGAAGCCAATATAAAACGTCGCCTAAAACGCGCCAAAACAAACTAAAAACGAAGGAGAATAATGAATACAAACGGTAATAATTATACATTAATCTACGCCATAGTAATGGTAGTAGTTGTAGCTTTACTTTTAGCATTGGTTTCGAGTGGTTTGAAAGACAAACAAAACGAAAATGCAGCGTTAGATAAGAAAAAACAGATTCTAAGTTCATTAAAAGTTGAACTTAAAGGTCAAGATGCGGCTGCACTTTACAATACCCTTATTGTAAAAGAATTAGTTGTAGATGCAAATGCTCAAACAGTTTCGGACGTGAAAGGTGATGCTTTTGCAATTGACATTATTAAAGAAGGAGCAAAAAAATTGGAAGAGCGTAAATTACCAATTTATGTAGCACAAGTCGATTCGAAAACAAAGTACATTATTTCAGTTCGTGGAGCAGGTCTTTGGGGTCCAATTTGGGGATACATTGCATTGAATGATGATAAAAATACCGTATATGGTGCATTTTTCTCACACGCAAGTGAAACTCCTGGCTTAGGGGCTGAAATAGCATTACCTGCTTTTCAAGAATCATTTATAGGCAAACATATCTTAAGTGATGCCAAGGAATTTGTTTCGATAGCCGTAATGAAAGCTGGTCAAAAATCGGAAAAAAGTGAACAAGTTGATGCTATTGCCGGAGGTACAATAACAAGTAAGGGAGTTGAAAAAATGCTCCTTAATTCTATTGGTCAATACGAAGCGTTTTTAAAACAATAACAAGGAGGAACTGAAAATGAGTAAATTAATATCAGATAAAACCAAGCAAGTTTTCTTAGGTCCATTAAGCAAAAACAACCCTATTACAGTTCAAGTGCTAGGTATTTGTTCAGCGTTAGCAGTTACATCAAAATTGGAACCAGCCATTGTAATGGGACTTTCAGTAACCATTATTGTTGCATTTTCAAATGTTATTATATCATTACTACGAAACACAATACCAAATCGTATTCGTATTATTGTTCAGTTAGTTGTTGTAGCAGCACTTGTAACCGTTGTGAGTGAAATTTTAAAAGCCTATGCTTATGATGTGAGTGTACAGCTTTCGGTATATATCGGTCTGATTATAACTAATTGTATCCTAATGGGTCGTTTAGAAGCCTTTGCTATGGGTAATAATCCTTGGGAATCATTTGTCGATGGTCTTGGAAACGGATTTGGCTATGCTTGGATTTTAGTAACAGTAGCATTTTTCCGCGAATTGCTTGGATCAGGTTCATTATTTGGCATAAAAATAATACCACAAGCTTTTTACGAAGCGGGTTATGTAAACAACGGACTTATGATTTTGCCTCCAATGGCATTAATATTAGTAGCTTGCATTATTTGGATTCATCGTTCACGAAATAAAGAATTACAAGAAAAATAATATGGAAAACGTAGTCAGTATATTTGTCAAGTCGATATTTGTCGACAATATGATTTTTGCCTTTTTCCTTGGCATGTGTTCATACCTTGCCGTATCGAAAAAAGTAAGCACATCGCTTGGACTTGGAATAGCCGTAATTTTTGTTTTGGTTATAACATTACCTTTAAATTATTTATTAGAGGTACATATATTGAAAGAAGGCGCATTAGCATGGATACATCCTTCGCTTAAATCAC
Organism: Porphyromonas sp.; assembly: GCA_020726365.1. Taxonomy (GTDB): domain Bacteria; phylum Bacteroidota; class Bacteroidia; order Bacteroidales; family Paludibacteraceae; genus Paludibacter. The sequence goes on along the minus strand of DYSC01000058.1, from coordinate 6,235 downwards.
TGGATTTAAGCTACTTAGCGTTCATATTGTTTATTGCCGTTATTGCTGCAATGACACAATTAGTAGAAATGGCTGTTGAAAAATTCAGTCCATCATTGTATGCATCGTTAGGAATTTTCTTACCTCTTATTGCCGTAAACTGTGCCATTATGGGGGGCTCGTTATTTATGCAACAACGTGCATTTAATAATGTAGCCGAAGCAACATCGTATGCAATGGGTTCGGGCGTGGGTTGGTTGTTAGCTATTGTGGGCCTTGCAGCAATTCGCGAGAAAATGGAATATTCGGATGTACCAGCACCTTTGCGTGGTTTAGGCATTACCTTCATAACGGTAGCTTTAATGGGTATTGCATTTATGGCATTCTCGGGTTTAAAAATTTAATATAAAAGGCTTAATATCAGTCAATATAACGAAATAAATCATTCAGCTCATGATTCTTTTAAATATAGATACAACAATGATTATCACCAGCCTTGCAGTTTTTCTACTGGTGATTTTGCTTTTAGTAATAATGTTGTTAGTTGCCAAACGCTATTTGGTATCTTCGGGCAATGTAACTATCACCATTAACGGTGAAAAACAAGTAGTGGCAGAGTCTGGAAGCACTTTGTTAAACACTTTATCCACTCAAAGTATATTTCTACCATCAGCTTGTGGTGGAGGTGGTTCGTGTGCACAATGTAGATGTCAGGTATTAGAAGGTGGTGGTGAAATATTACCAACAGAAACCATTCATTTTACACGTAAAGAAATAAAAGATAACTGGCGTCTGGGCTGTCAGGTTAAAGTTAAAAATGACATATCTATCCATATTGAAGAGTCTATTTTGGGTGTAAAAAAATGGGAATGCGAAGTGGTTTCGAATCGCAATGTAGCCACTTTTATCAAAGAATTTGTTGTTAAATTGCCTGAGGGTGAAAAACTGAATTTTACCTCGGGTGGTTATATTCAGATCGACGTTCCTAAATACGATATTAAATTTACAGACTTTGCCATTGAAGAACAGTTCCGTGGTGATTGGGATAAATTCAAAATGTGGGATTTGGCTTGCAAAAACGACGAGGAAACCATGCGTGCTTACTCCATGGCTAACTATCCGGCCGAAGGTAATATTGTTATGTTGAACGTACGTATAGCTACTCCGCCGTTTGATAGAGCGAAAGGCGGTTGGGCTGATGTTAAGCCAGGTATTTGTTCATCGTACATTTACAATTTGAAACCAGGAGATAAAGTGCATGTTTCAGGTCCATTTGGAGAATTTTTCCCAATTCTTAATTCGAAAAAAGAAATGCTTTATATAGGTGGTGGAGCAGGGATGGCACCACTTCGCTCGCATGTTTTGCACTTATTGAATACATTGAAAATTTCAGACCGCAAAATTTCTTATTGGTATGGTGCTCGTTCGAAGAAAGAAATTTTCTATGAAGAGGATTTTAGAAAATTAGAAAAAGAGTTTCCTAACTTTAAATTCAATATTGCTTTGAGTGAACCACAGCCCGAAGATAATTGGATAGGCATGGTTGGTTTTATTCACCAGGTTATTCATGATGAGTATTTAAGCAATCACGATGCTCCTGAAGATATTGAATACTATATGTGCGGCCCTGGTCCAATGGCAAAAGCTGTAGAAAAAATGCTTTGGGACTTAGGTGTTCCACGCGAAAATTTAATGTTCGACGATTTTGGAGCATAAAAAACCAAAGACTCATTGAACGCGAAATACGCAAACAAACGCAAATTTACACTCGTAAGTTTGCGTTTGTTTTTTTGTAAAAACTGATATCTTGTAATAAATATTGAAATTTGTGTAATTGTGATTTAATATTGTTATTTTTGTGAATCTTAAAAACACATTACCATGAAAGAATACTCTTATGACGAATTGCTACACAAAGCAGCCTCATACTGTTCCATTTCGGAACATTGCATTTCGGAAGTTGAATTGAAACTCAAGACATGGGGTATTGCAGCAGATAAATTGGACAAAATAACTAGCAAATTAATAGAACAGGATTTTATTAATGAAAAACGCTTTTGCATTGCTTTTGTAAAAGACAAATTCCACTTTAACAAATGGGGAAAAATTAAAATTTCGTACGCACTTAAGCAAAAAGGCTTAGACAACAGCTTGATAAATAACGCTCTTAATACCATTGACGAGGGCGAATATCAAGAAATGCTTGCTGAACTTTTAAAAGCAAAACTAAATACCTTAAAATGGGAATACGAATACGAGAAAATGGGCAAACTATTTAATTTTGCCCAAGGTCGTGGCTTCGAAAGTGCTATAATCGATAAAGTTGTAAGAAATTTATAATTGATTCGTGTCTCAAGTTTCTAAACTATAAACTATATACTGCAAACTATAAACTTCTTTCAGGGTTTCTCCGTAATACTTCCATACCGGTGATACTCAAACGTTACACTTTGCTCTTTCAGGTAATGCAGCAATTCGATTCTTCCTTCAACCAATGGCTGCTGCATAGCAATGTATTTACCTAATATAGTTGCCTCATTGTACACTGCTAATGATATATCAGTTGAACAAGTCCGAATACGTTCAAAATCGTTCATAGAGCTTATAAAGTTCTCTTCGTTTTGAATCAATACAAACGACTGATTAACAAGGGTTTTTACCAAATTCAATTTATCATCGGCTTTTGAAATGCTAATATATAATGGCGTTTTCGCTATTTTCGCCGCTGCCAATACCATTAAAACATCCGTTAAGCTATCGCTTTCGTAAATTCGAAAAAGTATATTTTTTAAAGGTAAGTACCGGAAAATATTTTGCTCGCCCATAAGGTTGTAAATATCACGCTCCACAGCAAATTCGTCGCTGTAATTTTTCAAATAGCTTGCCACGGCCATTTCGTATTTCAATTTATCATTTCCACGCAAAATTGCAGAACCTGTTTTAAATTCGCCTAATTCGTTTAAATTCGTATCATTCGAAAAATTAGTATTATTCGTTATATTCACAAAACAACTCACATAATTAGGACCACCAGCTTTTGTTCCACCACCAAATGCCGAACGTTTCATACCTCCAAATGGCTGACGATTAACAATTGCTCCCGTAATACCTCGATTAATATATAAATTTCCAGCTTCAATATTACTTTTCCACAATTCACGTTCACTCTCGTCTAAGGTTTGTAAACCCGCAGTTAAACCAAATTCCGAGCTATTGGCCAACTCGATAGCGTGTTCGAAATTTTCGGCACAAACCACTGATAACATGGGTCCGAATAATTCATTCACAAAAGAATAATTTCCAGACTTCACGCCCCATTTCACACAAGGTTTGAGAATATATTTCTCATTATCAACAAATTCAGGTTCAACTAACCACCATTCCCCCTCCTCAAGATGCGAAATAGCATGAAGTAATTTATCATTCGAATTGGTAATCATGGGTCCAACATAGTTTGCACCATCCCAAGCACTTCCAGTATGCAAACTTGTTACAGCATCTATCAGCTTTTTCTTAAAATCGGAATCATTATATACTCCTTTTTCGAGAATAAGCAGCGAACACGCCGAACATTTCTGACCCGCATTACTGAAAGCCGAAGTTACAATATTCTGAATGGCATGGTCGCGGTCGGCAGCGGCACTCACTATGATGGCATTTTTACCGCCAGTTTCGGCTGAAAGCGGACAAGTAGGATTATTTTCTAACAAGCGGAAAGCAGTATCAGTACCACCAGTCAATATTATATGTTTAATAAAAGGATGTGCAGTAAGAAAGTTCAATGGCTCGCTACCACTTGTACAAACCACTTGTAAGGCATCTTTAGGCACACCAGCATCCCAAAAACACTGTGCAAACTCCCACGCCACAGGCAATGCCACTGTTGCAGGCTTAAGTATTACCGTGTTTCCGCCAGCCAAAGCGGCTGCAACGCCCCCCACAGGAATTGCCAAGGGAAAGTTCCAAGGTGGAATTACCAATACAATACCTTTTGGTGTTATCTCAACTGTTTTTGATGCTACAAATTTTTCCATCGAAATAGGATAAAAACGACAAAAATCAATAGCCTCCGACACTTCTACATCGCCTTCGGCAAAAGTTTTGCCGGTAACTGCCGCCATGCACCCTATCATATCTCCACGCCGTGCAGACAACAAATTAGCCGTTTGAAATAAAATCTGCTTGCGATATTCCAATGTAGATTTTCGCCATTTCGAAGTATCATTTTCGGCTACTTCGATTATTTGTTGCATAAGATTTAAATCCGACAAATTTACTGTATAAACACAGACCTTCTCTTCGGAATTTGGATCAAAAAATTGCGTTTTATTTTCAGTTTCAATAAAATTATTACCAATTTGTACAGGAATAATTTTGGACGTATCCACTGATGACTTTTTCCATCTATTACGAATATCATTAACCCACAATCGGTTTTGACTTAGGTCAAAATTAGTATCGGGTTCGTTGGAAAACGTAATATAAGACGCCGTATGCAACGTCTCTACGAAATTACGATCCTGTGTTCGATTTGGTTTAGCTACTATTTTATCTTTCAGAATAAATGCTTCTTGGAACTGATTTTTCAGAAAATTCCATTGTTTACTATCCACTTTCAGGTTGAACGAATAGCTAAGAAAATTATCCACTCCCGTATTTTCATCCAAACGACGAACAAGATACGAAACAGCATTTAGGAAGCTTTCGTCCTTAACCACAGGCGTATAAAGTATAATTTGATTCCCTAACTGACGCATAACGCGGGGCAAATGATTAGCCATTCCTTCTAACATTTCGAAAGTTACATACCCATCGCTGTTGTTTTGCTTTGCTAATAAATAAGCATAGCCAATACTAAAAAAGTTATGAGAAGCCACACCCACATGCAACGCACGGGCATTTTCGGGCGATAACGCTCTGTCGAGAATGTGTAAGTAATTAGCATCCACCTTTATCTTGCTATCGAGAATAGGATTTTCCCAGCCTTTGAGCGACGAAACAATACTTTCCATTTGGAGGTTTGCACCTTTTACCAAGCGCATTTTTGGAGGGGCGCCACCTTCGCTGAAGCGTTTGGTAGCAAAATCTAACAATTCTGTTTGCAAATTCCAAGCATCGGACAAATAAGCCTGAATAACAATGCCTGCCGTGAAATTTTTAAATTGAGGATAAGTCAATACCGTTTTGAATACATCGAGCGTCAATTCTGCATCTTTGTACTCTTCCATGTCGAGGTTTACAAATTTGGCGTGCTTTTCACCTATATTGTCCACAAAAGGAAAATCAATTGCTTGTTGATAAATGCGTGCTAAACGTTCGCACAAATCCAATTTATTGCGGTCGTAATTTAGAGCACTAATTTGAGCATAAATACCCGAAATTTTAATGGAAATATAATTAATAAGCGGATCTTTGAGTGCTTCTAAATAGTGTTCGAAACGTTTATTTGCTTCGCCATCGCCAAGCACAACTTCGCCCAATAGGTTTACATTCTGACCAATGTTTTGTTTGTAACGAGCATTCAAATGTCGGTTGAGCAGAGAAGGGTTTTCGTTGATAATAACCTTAGCGGTATCCAATCGGAGGCGTTTTTTAAAAATTGGTACAGCAATAAAATCGAACCAATAGCCAAAAGAAGTAAACAATTTGAGCAGATAAGCATCTGAAGAACTGAAAAATTCAGGCACACCGTATTTTTCAATCAATAACTTCATACGCAATGCCAAACGCTTGTTGCTATGTATTTGCGACGACTCATCTAACATTTTAGACAACAACACTTTATCGTTTGGATTCTGAATCAGAATAGCATACTTTTTCTGTTCTTTAAGCTCATCCGTTGTAATTTCTCTTTCCGATTTTTCGAGAAACTGTTTACCCCATGCAATTACTTCATCTGAAGAGACTTTTGACTCCATAGTATTCAAATATTTTTGATTTTTGATTTATGAAGCGAAAGATACATTATTTTTTTGAATTTTCTGTATTTTTATTGAAAAAACCAACAAAAAAGCCCTGCATAACTAAATATGCAGGGCTTTACAAAAACGGCGGCTATCTACTCTCCCACTTTGCAGCAGTACCATCGACGTTATTGGGCTTAACTTCTCTGTTCGGAATGGGAAGAGGTGGAACCCCAATGCTATAACCACCTAAATATGACCGGACTAACCCCCTAAAGTGGGAATTAAGATATGCCGTTATAGGTTTTGACATTGTAAAGAAAGAGAAAAGATTTGTAAGAGCGAATGATTTT
>DYSC01000057.1 GCA_020726365.1 Porphyromonas sp. | reverse complement strand
AAAAATAGAACATCGACCTATTGTTCTTTGCTTATTATGATATAGTTATGCCCAATGCTATGACGACCGTGCAACACAAACTGACAGCTTAAAAACGAGCAGTCGCAGACTAAAATAACAAACGATTATGACGAAATATTTTATACTTTTCCTTTTGACAATTCTAACCAGCCGACAACTTAAAGCCCAAGACACTTTACGACTTGACACGACAAAAACATTGCAGGAAGTTATTATAACCTACCAAGCCGACAAACTGACTCCGATAACTTTTCAGAACATAAGTTCAAAAGGGCTAAAAGCAAAATCAACAGGACAAGAACCTTCATTTCTGCTTTCTGAAACTCCATCAATCACAAACTATTCAGACGCAGGAAACTCACAGGGATATTCCTATTTCAGATTGAGAGGAATTGACCAGACGAGAATTAACACGACACTTGACGGAGTTCCGTTGAACGAACCCGAAGACCAAGGAGCATACTTTTCAAACTATCCCGACATCTTTAATTCAGTAAGTAAAATTCAAATTCAACGAGGTGTAGGAACTTCAAAAAACGGAGTTGCAAGTTATGGTGGTAGCGTTCAACTATTTTCTCCAAATCTTTACGATTCAACCAAAACAACCTTCGGTTTTGGCTACGGTTCATTTAATAGTTTGAGAGCATTTGGAGAATACAACAGCGGACTAAAAAAACATAAAGCAATTTATGCAAGAGCATCACAGATTTATTCTGACGGATACAAATACAATTCATCAAACAACTCTCAATCAGTTTTTATTAGTGGCGGTTTATTCTACGACAAGTCAACATGGAAAATCAATTTGCTTGTCGGACACCAACAAAATCAATTAGCATGGATTGGTGTTTCAGATTCATTGATAGAAACAGACAGAAAAACAAACGCCAACAAAAATGAGAAAGACCAGTTCACTCAATGTTTAGCACAGATTCAAAACAATTGGCGACCAAATATTTTTTCATCAATTCAATCAAGTGTTTACTACACTTTTTTAAAAGGCAATTATGATTTCAACTTAAATAACTTTTTAGGATTGCCGACAACAAACGAACTTTACAATTATGCTTTTCAATCCAATCTTATTGGCTTTTTCAGCAACTACACTTTTTCAAAAAAGCGTTTCAATTGGACAACAGGAATTCACGGAAATATTTATGACCGTAAACACATCGGCAGCGAAAAAACTTTAGGACAGCTTTACAAAAACACAGGATATAAAAACGAAGTGAGTGTTTTTACAAAAGCGGATTACACTTTCAAGTGGCTTACATTTTTTGCCGACATTCAATATCGTTACTCAACCTTTGACTATAAAGGAACAGTTGCACTTGGTAAAACGCAATGGCATTTTATCAATCCAAAAGCAGGATTGAGTGTTGAGATAAAACCCAACTCAATAATTTATTACAGCATTGGTAGCACAAGCAGAGAGCCGACACGAAATGACATGTTTGGAGGCAACGATGATTTGTTAGCCGACAGTTTAGGCAACGCAATTCTTTCAATCAAAACTCCCGAATATGTTTTAGACCATGAGTTAGGTTTCAGACACCAATCAAAGAAATTGAATTTCAATTTGAATCTTTACTACATGGATTTCAAAAACGAAATTGTGCTTGACGGAAAGTTTGGACCAAATGGTTTGGCACTTACAAATAACGTTGAGCAAAGTTTCAGAATAGGAGTTGAATTAAGTGTTACTTATAAAGTCAGCAAAAGCTTTTCACTCATAAATAATTCTTCTTTTAATTACAGTCGCATCAAAGAACAAAAAGAAGTATTCACTCCTATTCTCACACCGCCTTTAATCATCAATCAAGAGGCAGAATATTCTTATAAAGGTTTTTCGGTTGTAGTTTCAGCAAGGTATCAAGACAAATCGTTCATTGACTTTGCAAACACTTCAACAGTCAAAAGCTATTTCCTTTTGAATGGACGAGTTAGTTATGACATTAAAGGATTTCAGATTTGTGTTTTCGTAAACAATATCACCAACTCAAAATATTTCAATAACGGCTATGTAGATTTTGACGGAAGCAAAAAGTATTTTGTTCAAGCACCGACAAATTTTTACGCTTCAATAAAATACAGCTTCTGATGAACCTCTTTGAAATAAGAAATATCGCTTTTCAAATTTGGGATTATCCAATCAGCTATGTTGAGTTAATAGGAACATTGTTCGGTTTGTTTTCTGTTTACTTTGCTTCAAGAGCAAACATTCTTACTTGGGGAACAGGAATAGTGAATGAAGTTTTTCTTTTCATTTTGTTTTTTCAAGTTCAACTCTATGCAGACATGTTTCTGCAAGTTTATTTTTTCATCGTTACGCTTTACGGTTGGTATATATGGAACGCAAAGACAAGCGAGAATAAAATTTCTAAAACAAGTTTCAGAAACAAAACATTTCTTGCAGTAGCTATTATAATCGGAACATTGATTTCGGGTTTTCTCTTTAGCAACATTCATTTGTATTTGCCAGCGTATTTTAAAATTCAAGCAGCTTATCCATTCCCAGATTCGTTTATAATGGTTTCAAGCATCATTGCTACAATCCTACTTGCAAAAAAGAAAATTGAGAATTGGTATTTGTGGATTGCCGTTGATTTGGTTTGTGTCGTCCTCTATTTCAAAAAGGGAGTTTACTTTCTCTCATTAGAGTATTTTATTTTTCTTGGGATTGCATCTTACGGATTTTATCATTGGAAAAAACAATTAAGCAATGACTAAAGCATTTGTATTTGGCAAGTTTTTGCCTTTTCACAAAGGACACGAAGCGATGATAAATTTTGCTTTGAGCAAGTGTGAATTTCTAACAGTTTTGGTTTGTTGCAGCGACAAGGAAAGCATTCCCGACACATGCAGAAAGGCTTGGATTGAAAAGGCATTTGAAAAAGAGAAAAATATTGAAGTTAGAACATTCAATTATTTGGAAAGTGAATTACCCAACACCTCAGAATCTTCCGAATCAGTTTCGAAAATTTGGGCAGACATTTTTAAGGAGCAATTGCCCGATTATTCACTTCTGATTACTTCAGAAGAATACGGCAACTTCGTTGCCGCCTTTATGAATATTCAGCACATTGCTTTTGACATTCCTAGAAAGATTTTTCCTGTTTCCGCTACTGCTGTTCGCAAGGACGTTTTTACAAATTGGAAATATTTGCCCGAAAGCGTAAAACCAGACCTTTCGATTAAAGTTGTAATATTAGGAACAGAATGCACTGGCAAGACAACTTTGACAGAAAAGCTTGCAAGGTATTTCAATTGTAGTTTTGTTTTGGAAGCTGGAAGAGATATTATCGCCAACTCAAACTCTTTCACCTTTGGCGACTTGTATCTTGTAGCAAAAGAACATGCTAAGAGAATTGACAAAACTATTTTAGCCGACAACCCTCTTGTAATTATTGACACCGACATACATACAACAAAATCTTATTCCCGATTTACCTTTGAAAAGGAACTGGAAATAAGTGCTAACATTTACAATTCAAATAAAGCAAATCTTTATATTTACCTAAACAACGATGTTGAATATTTGCAAGACGGAACAAGATTGAGTGAAACAGAAAGAAATTTATTAGACCTTTCACACAGACAAGTTTTGACAGACCACAAAATTGACATTATAGAAATAAAAGGCGACTGGGACGAGAGATTTGAAAAGGCAGTTGAACAAATAAACAAACTAATTGCAAAGAATGGACAAAAGCACTGGGCATAACAGCGGTTTGGCAAAAGTGGCAGCTCAGTGCTCCGCAGACATATTTGTGGTAAATCAAACTTTGGTTCTCCGCATCAACATTTGTGGTGAAAATCGCCGCCTTCGCCAAGCCGCAGACCGTTAGCAGCAAGATTAAAAATGACGAACATTTGCAAGTGATTTACATTCTTAATGAATACAATATAGTTTATTTAAAAATATTATCCTTATTTTTGTAATTGAATTACAAATACGCATACAAAATGATTGTAAATTTTAGTGTTCAAAACTTTGGATCCATAAAAGATAAGCAAATATTGTCTTTTGAAGCAGACAAATCAGACCACCTTGAAAATTATTATATAATTCCGATAAATGGTTTAAGATTACTCAAGTTGGGATTAATCTATGGTGCAAATGCATCCGGTAAAACTACCTTCCTTAAAGCTCTTCAATTTTTAAGAACTATTGTTTTGGAACCTGAAACAAAAAAAACAGAAGAATTTAATTTTCAACCATACCTTTTCGATAGTGCATCCCAAAAACAAAATTCAATTCTATCTATTGATTTCATACAAAATGAAAAAAGATACTATTATGAAGTAGAATTTAATAAAGATGCAATCGTAAACGAAATATTAAACCATTATAATCCAACAAAATCTAACATCTTTAAAAGGACAACTGACTTGGACAAGCAGTTTACTCAAATTTCATTTGGAAGTATCCTAAAAAAAGAAAAAAAAATTGATAAAACATTTGAAAAAACATTAGAATCAAATACACTATGGAATAATACTGTTTTGGGTGGTTTTCTCAAAACCAACATGGAATTGAAAGAATTAAAAGATGCTACTGACTGGTTCTCAATATATTTGAGACCATTGATTCTAACTGAAACTGAACTTGACGCATATGTTACTTCACAAATTGATAAATCTGTGATAAAAAAGGCTGATGTTGTAAGCATATTAAAAAAAGCTGACTTTAATATATCCGATATAGTAATTCAAAAAAATGAAGAGGACATTCCTAACGGCTTAATTGAATTCATAGAAAAACAAGTTAAAGATTCAAGTAAGGTTATAAATGATTTAAAGAATAAGGGGAAATTAACATCTGTCAATTTGGAATTTGAGCATACTGTAAATAATAAAAAATATAGCCTTCCGTTTGACCTTGAATCTCAAGGAACTCAACGGTATTACGGATTTGCTGGGATTTTAAGTATGTTACTAAAAGGATCAATTGCTATACCCATTGATGAATTGGAAGCATCATTACATCCCGATTTATACATTCATTTCCTTTTATCTTTTTTGGTAAATTCAAAAAACTCTCAAATAATTGCAACTACGCATAATCGAGAAATTTTAAACAACAAAGACATTTATAGAACCGATGCAATTTGGTTTACTGATAAAACAGATATTTCAGCTACCGAATTATATTCATTATCAGATTTTGATAGTTCTGTTATTAGGGATACAAGTAACGTTTACAATGCATACAAAGCAGGCAAATTAGGTGCAGTACCTAATTTGGGTGATTATTTTATTGATATTTACGATGAGAAATAAAACATCTTCACCAAGAACAGGCAAGCAACAATTTGCATTTGTTGTTGACGGCGATGATGAGTATTGGTATATACAAATGCTCAAAAGAAACGAAAGAACAATCAATATTACTCTAAAACCCGAAATCCCGCAAAAGAAAAAACTCATTGATCAATTCAATAAAGTTATTGAACTATCGGCTGACTATGCTAAGGTTTTTTGGATTGTCGATTTAGATGTCATTCTAAAAGCAACTAAAGAAGCAAATAAAGGAAAGAAAACAGCACTTCAAGAATTTAAAACGTATTGGGATAAAATAAACAAGAAATATGATAATGTTGTAATTATCATTAACAACCCATGTTTGGAGTTTTGGATTTTATTACATTTTGAGCACACATCAAAATATTTTGACTCCTATGAAGGAGTTTCAAAACTGTTGAGAACGCATTTGCCCGACTATAATAAATCACAATTATATTACACCAAACAAGACAATGACATCTATTTAAGATTAAAACCTAGGTTGTCTGAAGCAATTTTTAATGCTGAAAAATTGGAAAAATTTGACTTTCAGAATCCATATTCTGGCATGAGTGAAATGCAACTGTTTTTTAATACAGACCAAATAAAAAAGATAATTTAAGCTAAATAAGGCCTAACCGTTAGATAAAAGGAGAATTATTATTGTGAGGAATTTATTGATTGTTGTATTTTGGGGTGTCTTTTGTACGGGGAGTTGGGCTCAAGACCCATCTAACCCATACAGTTTAGCCGAATATCCATTTATTCGATACGATGTCAACAAAATCGATTTTCCGGGCGACAGTGCGGCTTTCAAACCCTTGACACAAGCTGTCGACCGCTTAATATCTAAAGGCGAAGGGAAAATTGAAATCCTTCAAATTGGGGGCTCTCATATTCAAGCCGATGTGTATTCGAATATTGCTCGCATTCGTTTGCAAACTTTTTATCCTGGATTAAATGGTGGACGGGGCTTTGTGTTCCCTTATTCTGTGGCCAAAACAAACAATCCTGCCAATTTAAAATCGACCGCTACTGGACTATGGACTGCTTGTAGAAATGTTCAACGGGAAAAAACCTGTTTGCTTGGAATAGCTGGAATTTCGATTTCGACAGCCGATAGCCTTGCTGGTCTTAAAATCTATACCTCGAAACATTATCAAACCTACGATTTTAATCGGGTGAGTGTGTTTTACTTCGAAGACAGCACGCATTACCAAATGTCGGTAGCCGATTCTATGTTGGTCGACTCGGTTCGTATCGACACCGCGCACCACATGGCTACTTTTTATCTGAATCAATACATCGATACTTTTAACTTAAAACTGACAAAAACAGATACATGTTCGGGCAAATTTACCTTTATGGGTGCCTTGCTCCAAACAGACGATCCAGGTGTAGTTTATCATAGTATAGGAATTAATGGAGCAAGCATTCCTTCCTTTTTAAGATGTCAATTATTTGAAGAACAGTTGGATGCTCTAAAGCCCGATTTGGTTGTTTTGTCGCTTGGTACGAACGATGGCTACAGTAAAAAGTTTGATCCCGAGGTTTATAGAGCCAATTACGACTCTTTAATTCGGGAAATCCTTTCAATTAATCCCAAGGTATCCATCATCATTACGGTTCCAAACGACGATTATTTATACAAACGCTACCCCAACAAAGCCACTGCTCTACAAGAAACTGTTATATACGACTTGGCTAAGAAATATGGTGCTGGTGTATGGAATTTCTACCAAATTATGGGCGGTTATAATTCATCGTACACTTGGTATAAGAATGGTTTGATGAATTATGATAGAATCCATTTTACCAAAATCGGATACCAACACAAGGGTCATTTGTTTTTTAATGCTTTGTTAAAAATGTATGACAATCACCTCGAAGCCCCCGATTCACCTAGCAAAAGTTTATTGGATTAATTACACGATAAAATTTTAAAAGAACGATGGTTTAAATATCAATTTAATTATCTTTGTAAATAGAGCTTTCAAATGCAGGTCTTTAGCGTGAGTTAAATTACCATAACACACTAGCATATTACACTCTAACTCAACAAAATTATTTAAACCAAAATATTTTTTTATGAATTTCGAACCCAAACAAATCAGCTTTTTAGAATCGAAAGGTTTAACACTTGCTGCTATTGAGGAACAAATTGCACGTTATAAAAAAGGGACTCAGTTTATCGATTTGGTACGTCCAGCAAGGCTTATCGATGGAATACGTCGAATTAACACAGATGAACAAAAAAAATATCAAGCCATATACGACAATAATATTGATACTTTAAAAGTTACCAAATTTATTCCAGCTTCTGGTGCCGCAACCCGAATGTTTAAGGCCTTGTACGAATATCTCGAATTTGGGAAAACATCTGAATTTGTAGAAATCTTCATTAAAAATATTCAAAATTTTGCATTTTTTCCCAAACTTAAGCTCAAACTCAAAGATTCAGGTTTCGAAATCGACACGTTGTTGAAACAAAACGACTATCAAACAATTATTCGATTTTTATTAAAAAAGGAAGGCCTTACATATGGCGAATTACCAAAGGGTCTACTCGATTTCCACCCTTATAAATCGCAAAGTGCTACACCTATAGAAGAGCATGTAAAAGAAGCCATTTCGTATGCTGGTCAAAATGCGGAACTTGTGTTTACGATAAGCGAAGAATTTAAAACACAGTTCGAAGCTGAGGTACAATTAGCACTCAAACGTCACAACGCCACTCATTTTACGAGTAAACTCACCTACCAAAAACCGAAAACCGATACCATTGCAGTTTATCCCGATTTAAAACCAGTTTGTCCAAAACCGAATGAGTTTATGCTCCGACCTGGTGGACACGGTTCGTTAATCGAGAATCTTAACGATGTCGATTCCGATATTATATTTATTAAAAATATCGACAATGTATCATCGGAACAATACTTGGCACAAACCAGTCAATGGAAAAAAATTCTTGCTGGTGTTTTGCTTGAATTACAGTCAAAAATTTTTAAATACCTTGAATTTTTGGAAACCTACGATGGCACCAGTGAAAAAACAAATTTCGAGTTGCGTGAATTTATGGAACAAGAACTCGGAATATTTGCTCGAAAATTCTGTGGTATGAGTCCCGAAGACAAACTTAAATTTATTAAATCGAAGCTAAATAGGCCTATTCGAATTTGTGGAATGGTCAAAAACGAAGGCGAGCCTGGTGGTGGGCCATTTTGGGTTAGAGATATCGATCAAACTGTAAGTTTGCAAATTGTCGAAAGTTCGCAAATTAACATCAAAGACGAGAATCAAGAATTGATTTTTTCGCAGTCGACCCATTTTAATCCTGTCGACCTCGTATGTTCGGTAAGAACACATTCTAAAAGCAAATTCGACCTCAATGAGTTTGTCGACAAATCGGCTTACTTTATTGCAGAAAAATCTTATCAAGGGCAAACTATTTTAGCACTCGAGCACCCTGGTTTATGGAATGGTGGCATGGCCAATTGGAATACTGTTTTTATAGAAGTTCCAATGATTACTTTTAATCCTGTTAAAACCATTAACGATTTGTTACGTAAAGAGCATCAAAATTAAAATGTATGTTTGGATACAAAGATAGCAGTATTAATATCTACATTGTCGACGACGATGTATTACTGCTTAAAATTTTAGAAAATAAATTTAAAAAAAGTACTGGCTACAACATTTATACGTTTACCAGTGGCGAAGATTTTTTGCATTTTTACATCAGTAATCCAGTAAAAAAATCGCATATTCAAATTGTTTTGCTCGATTACAACTTAAGTACTATGGACAGCCATACCAAAGATGGTATTGAAATTTTAAAATATATTAAAGAAATTTCGAGAAAAGTCGAAGTGATCGTGCTTTCTGGCTACGCCACTGAGTTAATCTCCGACAAAATGATGCGTCTGGGTGCTGCGGCTTGTATCAAAAAAAATGAGAACTCGCATATTAGAATCCAAAACACCATCAAATGGATTATTAGCGAACAATTGATAAAGGATAAGAAAAAACAATCCAAAATTACATTTGTTATTTTTGCCGTAATCTTATTTGCAATAGTTTTGACTGCGATTTTCAATGTGTTTGATATAGCAATCTAAAATAAGTTTTAAAATCTGAATTTTTTTAATATAAAAATCTTTAACTTATACGTGTATTACCTTCGTCAAGACAAAGTCAATAATGATTTCTAAAATTTTCTGAAACATTTCCTATAATTAAAATATTACAGTAAGCCTTGCCCCATCCAAAAAGAAAAATAGTGCCCCCTACCCGTAAAAAAAGCAAAGCTAAAAGCTCGTCAAAGCATATCAAAATAATTTTAGGTCTAGTTGCGATTTCAATATTCATTATAGGTGCAGTTGCCATTAAAAGTCCGAGATTTAGAAGAAATCTTGAAAGAAAATATCATTTGGCTATTGAATATTGGGGATTATCAAATTCACAGGAATCTATTCAAAAACAGCAAATCAAACCAAAGCAATCCAATTATCCTTATCAAATTTCGAGAGTTTTCGAAATGTATCCCGACTATTATTTTGGCATTGATATCTCCCATTATCAAGGCGTTATTAATTGGAAAAAAATCGGTCAATTCGATAATAAAAAACCAATTTCTTTTATTATTTTCAGAGCAAGTATGAGTCAGAATATCGACAAACACTATAAGCGAAACAATGCACAATGTCGGAAAAAAGGCATTAAAATGGGTGCATATCATTTTTTTAGTAACCATATTTCGCCCGAGAAACAAGCCCAAATATTTATAGCCCACGCCCAACTTAAACCAGGCGATTTGCGCCCAATTTTGGATGTGGAAAAAAGCAGTGTACGATATAGTCATAAAAACCTGCAAAAAAATGTTCGGAAAATTCTCGATATTTTAGAAGTACACTATCGTGTTAAACCGATCATCTATAGTGGCGATAACTTTTTTAATGAACATTTAAAATCGGAGGTCTTTTTAGATTATCCATTGTGGATTGCAAACTACAATTTAGTCGACCATCCATCAATTTCTGAATGGAGTATTTGGCAATTTAGCGAAACGGCAAAGATTGAAGGGGTTAATACCAAGGTCGATTTTAACGTAATTAACAACGAAAAAAGCAGTTTCGAATCGTTGACATTGCATTAAAATCGTCAAGTACAAATCTATTTTAAATGAATTTAAACTTGAAACCATGTTATCAAATGCACTAGGAGATAATCATTAGGCCAAGCACAACGGCATATATGCAATTAACATATTTTCAATATAAGATAGCATCATAACCAAAAATAAAAATCCTCTTGCAAAACTGAAAGCAATTTGATCCACAAATAACCACTTTGCTCTGTGTTCGAAACTTGTTAAATACTTCGTCGATTTGTTAATAAAGACCAAAATATAATAGCCCTATGCCCATTAAAGTTTTATATTTTTGACCCTCACAAAACTAAAAAACAATACCAAATGAATTTTGTAATTTCCAGCAGTGACTTATTAAGCAGCTTACAACTTGTAAGTAAAGTGATTAAATCGAAAAACACTCAACCTATACTCGATAATTTTCTATTCAAATTAGAACAAGATACACTAACTATAACAGCCAGTGATTTAGAGTCGACATTAAGCACTAAACATGTTCTTAGTAATTACAGCGAAGAAGGTTCTATAGCTATCGATGCCAAACGATTGATCGATATTGTAAAAGAATTTCCCGATCAACCCATCACGTTTAAAATCGACCAAACCAATCGCAACATTGATTTAACTACCGAAAACGGGAAATTTAGTGTGGTTGGCGTCGACGCTTCGGACTTCCCTACTCCACATCAGATTGTAAGTGAGCAACGTCATGCATTTGTGTTTAAATCGGACTTAGTACTCGAAGGGATTAACAAAACCATTTTTGCTGTCGCCAACGACGAACTAAGACCAGTTATGAACGGAATATTTATTCAGATTTCTCCAGAAGCTGGTATTAAATTCGTAGCGACAGATTCTCATAAATTGGTACGTTACACTAGAACCGATGTCGAATTGAATGACGAAGGTAGCTTTATTCTCCCTCAGAAACCCGCTAGTTTACTTCGATCCATTTTACCAAAAGAAAAAGGTGAGTTACGTTTGGAAATTGATTCGAGAAATGCAATTTTTTCGACCGAACACTACACTTTAGTTTGTCGGTTGATCGAGGGAACCTACCCAAATTATTCCGCAGTTATTCCGGCACAGAACCCCATACAAGTTACTGTCGATCGTTTGGATTTTTACAATTCACTTAAACGCGTTTCTGCCTGTTCTAGCCAAGCTAGCAATTTGATTCGTATCGATTTTATGACCAACAACACTAAAATTTCAGCTCAAGATATCGACTTCTCTATAGCTGGTCACGAAACCATTCCAAGCACAATGAATGGCGAAGACATTACCATTGGATTTAAATCGTTGTTTCTAATTGAGATTATCAATAATTTAACCACTCCAGAGGTTAGCGTTGAATTATCGGATCCAGCAAGAGCAGGTATTATCATTCCAAAAGGTGGCGAAAACCCAGCGGAGGATACTTTGATGTTGCTCATGCCCATGATGATTACCTACTAGACACTATCACATATAGAAAAAAGCTGTCATTAAACTGGCAGCTTTTTTTATGCTTAATATATTAAAAAGAGTCTTAAAAAAAAGTACATTTGTACCGATTTAAACCATGTGATAATTTCTCAGACAAAATAACTTTATTTACAGTCAACTTAAAATTGAAAATCCTTGGTTTATTTTAATAAGTATTTAGAATTAATTAAAGTCGCATTTCATTATACAAATAGATTGATTTAATGCTAGTTAGAAAAATATTTAAATAGGTCGAATCCCTTAATTTTGCCAATTCGATAAGAATAAATGAATACACTTATTTTTGCTGGTATTGCCGCGGGTCTTTTAATCTCGGTTCCTTTAGGGCCCGTAGGCGTGCTTATTATCCGCAAAACAATGAACCGTGGTCGCTTTTCGGGATACGCAGGTGGGATTGGTGCCACTGTTGCGGATGCGTTTTTTGCCATCATTGCAGGTTTTGGCGTGTCGATTATCACCAACTTTATCGATACTTATCAGATGGAAATTAGGATTCTTGGAGGACTTATTTTAGGTATTTTGGCCTACCGAATCTTCAGTTCAAATGTAGTTAACGAAATTCGTCAAAAAGGCAAAAAAAGCAACCTTTGGTCCGACTTTATGCACACCTATTTCTTAACCCTTTCGAATCCTTTAACAATCATTGTGATTGGAGCAATTTTCGCAGCTGGTGGCCCTGGGAGAAATGCTGGTGAATCGGAGATATTAACCTTAATCTCAGGGGTGATGATTGGTGCTGCTTCTTGGTGGTTGGTCTTGGTTACTTTGGTGAATCTATTTCGAAAAAACATAAGACTTAAAACCTTATGGTATTTGAATAAAATCACAGGAATTCTCATTTTTGTCTTTGCTTTTTTGGTATTTCTATCGGCATTTGAACACCAAATTAAATCTTGGTCAATATTCAATTGATCTCAAATCAAGAATTATTTTCTAACACCAATAAGTGACTAAGGGTACGCTCATAGAAAC
>DYSC01000200.1 GCA_020726365.1 Porphyromonas sp. | reverse complement strand
AACTTTATAACTTTATGAACTTTATAACTTTATGAACCTTACAAACCTTACAGACTTTACAAACTAAAAATATGGCACAATTAGAATCAAGTTTTAAAAATATGATATTGGTATTGTCGGGCATAACACTATTTGCAGCCGGCACCTTAGCCTCGATGTCCGAGTTTACCAAAGAACCAATCGAAGCCTCCAAAACAGCAAAACAACAAAATGCAATTAAAGAAGTACTACCCGCATCGTTCGACCATTTAGCTGAACCTGTAAAAATTGCTGATGGGGTAGAGAATATAGTGGTTTATAAAGCCTACAACTCAAAAAATGAGTTTATAGGTGCCGCCGTGGAATCATCATCAAACAATGGATTTGCAGGTAAAATAGTTATTATGGTTGGCTTCGATAAAGACGGAAATATTATAAACTACTCGGTATTGGAACAAAAAGAAACACCAGGATTAGGAACAAAAATGGTGGATTGGTTTAAAACTAAAAAAGGAAATCAAAGCATTATTGGCAAAAATCCGGCTATTGCAAAACTCACTGTAAGCAAAGATGGAGGAGAGGTAGATGCTATTACGGCATCGACCATATCATCGCGAGCATTTCTCTCATCGGTTCGCAATGCATATCAGGCTTTTAGAAAAAATAAAAAATGATTAGGTAGTTGCAATAACCTATTAACTCAAAACAAATCAATAGATTAAGGAAGTATTATGAGTAAAAATTCAAGGTTTAAAGTATTCCTGAACGGAATTATTAAAGAAAATCCAATTTTTGTGCTGGTATTAGGCATGTGTCCAACGCTTGCAACAACCTCTTCGGCTATAAATGGATTGAGCATGGGTCTGGCTACTACTTTTGTGTTGTTTGGCTCAAACACAGTAATTTCGGCTATCAAAAATCTAATTCCTGACAATGTTCGTATACCTGCCTATGTGGTTGTAATTGCGACGTTTGTTACTGTGGTAGAAATGAGTATGCAAGCTTATTTGCCTGCATTGTACGAAAGTTTAGGTCTATTTATTCCGCTAATTGTTGTAAACTGTATAGTACTTGGACGTGCCGAAGCTTTTGCCGCCAAAAACAGTGTGCTGAAATCGTCGCTCGATGGTTTGGGAATGGGACTTGGATTTTCGTTGGCTCTTACCATGCTCGGAACAATACGCGAAATACTCGGAACTGGTAAAGCCTTCGGTTTTACTCTGTTTCCGGATAAATATGGTATGCTGTTGTTTGTATTGGCTCCTGGCGCATTTATCGCTTTAGGATATTTAATTGCTGTAATGAGTAAGTTGAAAAAAGTGTGATAATGTGATAATGTGCCAATGTGATAATGTGCCAATTATCTGAAAAACAAATTAACAGATAAACCATTTTTTAATTTCTAACTTCTGATTTCTAACTTCTAACTTATTGAAGATATGACTTATATTTTAATTTTTATCAGTGCAGTATTTGTGAACAACATCGTGTTGTCGCAGTTTTTGGGTATATGTCCGTTTTTGGGCGTTTCGAAAAAAATTGAAACAGCTTTAGGTATGAGTGGTGCGGTAGCATTTGTAATGACAATATCCACTCTTGTAACCTATTTAATACAAAAAACTATTCTTGAACCATTTAATATCGGATTTCTGCAAACGATAACTTATATTCTGATTATAGCAGCATTGGTACAAATGGTCGAAATTATACTCAAAAAAGTTTCACCTGCACTCTATCAAGCCTTGGGTGTATTTTTGCCATTGATAACAACAAACTGTGCAATATTAGGAGTTGCAATTATGGTTATTCAAAAAGACTTGAATCTGATTGAAAGTGTGGTCTTTGCCATATCCACATCTATTGGTTTTGGATTAGCATTAGTCTTATTTGCTGGCTTGCGCGAGCAAATTGGCATGACACGTTTACCCAAAATGATTGAAGGAACACCGATCTCGCTGATTACTGCGGGATTATTAGCCATGGCATTCATGGGCTTTGCAGGTATCGTGAAATAATTTTGAAATATTAGATATTTTTTTCAAAAACTATTTTGCATTTCAAAAAAAAGCCGTATCTTTGCACCGCTTTAGAAAAAAAGAACACGCTAAAGAGATAGCAACATAAATAAACATATCGGGCGTTTAGCTCAGCTGGTTCAGAGCATCTGCCTTACAAGCAGAGGGTCGGGGGTTCGAATCCCTCAACGCCCACATTTGATAATCAAGCACTTACAAGTAAAATCGTAGGTGCTTTTTTTATGGTCGGACACACATACGGACACACAAAAATTATTCTATCCAAGTTGCGTTGATTTTATTTCTGGTCGAGCATCCTACTCTGTCATCCTATTTTGATTCTTTTACCCCATCTTGCAGCAAAACCCTCTATACTGTTAAATAAATAGTTAAATTA
>DYSC01000199.1 GCA_020726365.1 Porphyromonas sp. | reverse complement strand
TGAAGTGGTTGAAAATTATAAGTTTATGAATGGATAGCTGCAAAATGGGTTAAATTTCAAGGAACAGGATCGTAGCCACTCCCACCCCACGGATGACAACTAAAAATGCGTTTTATGGCAAGTGCTCCACCTTTAAAAACACCATGCTTCATAACAGCCTCAACTGTATATTGCGAGCAAGTTGGCGTGTACCGGCAACTCGAATGTAGTAATGGCGAAATGCTATATCGGTACAAATAAACCGGAAGCAAAACTATATAGCGAATGATTTTATTCAATTATGAATTATAAATTATGAATTATCAGTTATAGCTTTTGGGAGATTTGTAAAAGTGCCTTTTCCATTTTTTTATTTAATGTTGCAAAATCAATTTCTGTATCGGCCACATAATTAAATGCAATTTGAACTGAATAAGCCCTTGATTCCACGGTTTCAACAAATAGCAGTTTATTTAATCGATACGATTCACGCATGATTCGTTTTATTCTGTTACGATCAACAGCGCGTTTAAATCGTTTTTTGGGAACGCTTACCAACACTTTTACCGGCACATCTGATGTCTGAGGTAATACCTTATACACCACGCGAAGCGGATAAACTATAAATGCTTTCCCTTCGGAAAACAGTTTACCAACGCGTATCTCTCCGCATAAATGTTCTTTTTTTGAAAAAGTATATTTCCGCATCATCTCGTTAAAAAAACAATCCCAAAAGTACTGAAAATGTTCGATACTTTTGGGATGTGCTGAAAATTTATTTTATCAACTTACTTTTTGTAAGTCTTTACATATTCTTTCATATAATCTTCGAGCGCTTTAGTCATCGATGGTGCTTCGGGTGTAGGCGCATGTAAATCTAACCGTAAACCTAAATCTTTAACTGCTTGAGCTGTTGTTGCTCCAAAGCAGCCAATTTTAATATCACCTTGCACAAAATCCGGAAAACTTTTTTTGAGTGCAGCTACTCCAATAGGACTAAAAAAAAGTAACATATCGTAATCGAACTCTTCGTCGGTTCTGAAATCGTTTGTTACAGTACGATACATGATAGCCTTGTCGTACGATATTTTCGATTTTTCAAGGGCAGATAAAGTTTCTTCGTTCTGTACATCTGAGGTTATCAAAAGGTACTTTTCGGAAACATGCTTGTTCATTATAATCACCAAATCGGCCATTTTGCCTGTATTTCCGTAAAAAACTTTACGCTTACGATAATGAATGTAATGCTGTAAATAAACGGCTACCGATTCGGTAACACAAAAATATTTCATTGTCTCGGGAATCGTTATTCGCATTTCTTCGCAAAGGCGGAAAAAATGGTCTATGCCATGACGAGCATTAAATATTATGGCCGTATAATCCAATATGGAAATACGTTGTGTACGAAATTCTTTTGCTGAAATTGGCTCCACTTTGAGCATTTGGCGAAAATCGATTTTAAAACCGTACTTTTCGCTCATATCATAATAGGGCGATTTTTCGGAGGTTGGCTTTGGTTGCGAAACCAATATCTTCTTTATTTTCAATGCCTTAAACTAAATTATTAAACTTGTTTTGCTAAAAAATGAAACACCTGAATCAATCCAAATACAGGCAAAATTTCGAAGGTGCAAAGGTACAACAATAAATACAAAGAAGCTACAATTTTATGCAAAAAAATCTGAATAAGTTTTACAGTAAACAGAATAAGACCTAACACTATGATAATCAGCGCTGTATTAGTTGTGAAATCTATCGAAACACTGAACGTATACAAATGCAACAACATGAAATGATAAAACAAAAATGCCACAACAGAAACCACATTTAAATAGCTGCCGGTTAACATTTTCATAGTGCTATTATCTAAAAAAATATAGGAAAGAAATTTTGCCAAAATATATTTCAGTAAAACAAAAAGGACAGTTGCCGCTAAAAAATAAAGATAGGTCAAAATATTGAAAGCCCGACCATGCTCATAAAAAATAAGATAGCTGAAAAGCGAAATGGAGGTAATTGAAAAAATAAGAAAATAGACTTTTTGTTCAAAATTATAAATGGAGGTTTTATTAAAGATACTGGTGCGTTCTTTGGAATTAAGAAACGAAGTAAGCATTTCCACCGGCGAAGAAATAGTTCTTAAAAAAGCCACTACAACCAGCCCAAACATAAACAGCAACAACAAAAAGACCCAATTCTGATCCGAAGGCACACCCGTAGCCACCACGCCATCGAAACCTTTGAATGCATGCAGCGCAATGGAATCGGCACGAGCAATGGAATCGGCATGCAAAATAGAATTGGCACGCAACACCGAATCGCTCTGTAGCAACGAATCCATTGCTAACTGAGACGAATCGCTCAAGTTTTGTATACTATCTTTTATAGGCATTATCCAACTTTATAACTTTATGAAC
>DYSC01000198.1 GCA_020726365.1 Porphyromonas sp. | reverse complement strand
GAGGACTATGTCAAAAAAGTCCCCTATCGATTTATCCCAAGAGTCATCTAGGGCATTTCGAGCCTTGTTGTTAACCTGTTTGTTATACTTTTGTTATACTTTATGACTAAAATTGTGTGTGAAAACCAAAAAAATAAAGGATCTAACATGACGAACGCAAAGATTTTACTTTCAGTTGCTACAGCAGCAGTATTGGCACTTAATGGTTGTGGCGGTGGCGGTGGTGGCGGTACTACTACAACTTCAGGTGGTACAACAACTTCAGGTGGTACAACAACTTCAGGCGGCACTACAACTTCAGGTGGCACAACAACTTCAGGTGGTACAACAACTTCAGGTGGTACAACAACTTCAGGTGGTACAACAACTTCAGGTGGCACAACAACTTCAGGTGGTACAACAACTTCAGGTGGTACAACAACTTCAGGTGGCATGATTATCCCAGGGACAGAAACAATTTCTGGCACTATCTCTAGCAGTAGAACATTGACTAACGACAGAATCTGGAACCTCCAAGGTAAAGTTGTCGTAAACAACAATGCGACACTTACTATTGACGCAGGTACGATTGTGACTGCAGGTAGTAGCGCATGGTTAGAAGTACTTCCAGGTTCTAAACTCATGGCAGAGGGTACAGCGAGTGAGCCTATCTTGTTTACTTCTGCTCAAGCACTTGAAGGTGGTAGAGAAGTTGCAGGTCAATGGGGTGGTATCACACTTATTGGTAATGCTGGAAATGCTCAAACAACTGCAACAGGATACGAAGTAGATGGTTTTGTGCCAGGTACTTCAAGCCAAGCTGACAGTTCAGGTAAACTTTCGTATGTGACTATCAACAACTCAGGTGTTGAGGTTATCGTAGACCAAGAGATTAACGGTCTTAGCCTTGTAGGTGTTGGTTCAGGTACAACAATCGAGCACATCACAGTTAACCGTTCAAGCGATGATGGTGTTGAGATTTGGGGTGGTGCAGTTAATCTTACTGATATTGTGGTTACAGATTCAGGCGATGATTCATTTGATACAGATGAAGGTTGGACGGGTTCAGTCACTGGCTTGTATATAACAGGTGGTTTGGCTTCAGGTATCGAGATGTCAGGTACAACAAAAGGAACATACAACGATGTAACCATCGTAGTGGGTGAGAACAACGAAGAAGAAGGCGCGTTATACTTTAAACCAAATGATAACGAGGTTATCGGTGGCGTATTTAACAATGTAAATATAGTATACAGCTCAGCTATCGCAACAGTAGGTGCATTCCACACAAGAACAAAAACAGGTGCTTCTATTGACCCTACAACTTCGTTTACCAATGTTCGTTTAGGTGGAACAAACGCACTAGAATTTAGTGGTGCTAATGCAGCTGCACTAGATGCACTTGTAGATTTTACACCTATTGTAACAACAGATGTTAGTGCCAACATCACAGCTAGCGAAACATGGGCAAACGGTACTATTCACAATCTTACAGACAATATTCAAGTAGTAAGTCCAGCAGTATTGACTATCATGCCAGGTGCTATTGTTACAGGTGATAGTGATGCTACTCCAGGTTGGTTGGAAGTGCTTCCAGGTGCAGCACTTAACGCAGCAGGTACAGCAACAAGAAAGATTCTCTTCACTTCAGAAGCTGCGGTTACAGGTGAAACAGAAGCACAAGGTCAATGGGGTGGTGTCACACTCATCGGTAATGCTGGAAATGCTCAAACAACTGCAACAGGATACGAAGTAGATGGTATAGTAGCAGGTACTACAAACGCAGCCGACAACTCAGGTACACTTACAAACCTTATCATCAACAACTCAGGTATTGAGGTTGTTGCCGAACAAGAGATTAACGGGCTTAGCCTTGTAGGTGTTGGTTCAGGTACAACAGTAGAAAATATCACGGTGAACCGTTCAAGCGATGATGGTATCGAGATTTGGGGTGGTTCAGTAAGCCCTAAATACATCACTATCACAGACTCAGGTGATGACTCATTTGACACAGACCAAGGTTGGACTGGTAGCGTAGATGGTTTGGCAATCAGCGGTGGTTTGGCTTCAGGCATTGAGATGTCAGGTGCAACAAACGGCGCTTATAACAATGTAAGAATCATCGTAGGCTTTAACAACGCAGAAGAAGGTGCGGTATACTTCAAACCAAACGATAACGAAGTTATTGGTGGTAGATTTAACAACATGAACATAGTATACAGCTCACCTATCGCAGATGTAGGTGCATTCCACACAAGAACAAAAACAGGTGCTAGTATTGACCTTGCAACTAGCTTCACAGACACAACAGTGTATGGTGTTAATGAACTACCATTTAGTGGTGCAGAAGCAGTAGCAGTACAAGCTCTCTTCACAGCTGGTGCAGGTAACAGCATTAAGTAATCTTTCATAGGCACTCTGCCTATGATTTAGAGCCAAACACGCCCCTATTTTTGGG
>DYSC01000056.1 GCA_020726365.1 Porphyromonas sp. | reverse complement strand
ATTTTGGGTAGTTTCTATATCTTATGCATGGTGCCGGTGTTGCATTTCGGACATTTGCAGGGGTCGAAACCTGTGAGGCGCACTATTCGCTGCTGCTTGGTTTCGGCGGGTTTGGTTAGGTCGGGTTTGGAGTTGTCTTTGAGTGGCTGTACCTCTTTTTTGTAACGGCTACCCAAAATGCCGTAATACCTCACTTTTACAAACCGCTGTGGCAAGATATGCATACAAAATCGGCGCAGAAACTCCACACCGCTCATAGTGGTTGGCTTTACAATGGCTTCGTCATTATAATCTTTGTACAAAAAAGTAACACCGCGTTCGTTAATATCCAAGATTTTTTCGTTGCTAATTAAAAATCCCATAAAACAGAACTCAACATCTGATTTATGGGATTTTTTGTGTCAGCAGATAATGTAGATGACGGAAGGGATACAATTTATCTTACAGTGTTTTCTTCACTTCTGTCTCTTCGAAACTTTCAACCATATCGCCAACGCGTATATCGTTGTAGCCTTTAATATTCAAACCACATTCGTAGTTTGTACCTACTTCTTTTACATCTTCTTTGAAGCGTTTCAGTGAGTCTAATTCGCCGGTGAAAACCACAATACCATCACGGATAATGCGTACTTTGTTGGTACGTTTTACCTTTCCTTCGCGTACTAAACAGCCGGCAATAGTTCCCACTTTAGTAATTTTGAATACTTCCATAATTTCGATGGTGGCAGTAACTTCCTCCTTAATTTCGGGCGAAAGCATACCTTCCATAGCTGCTTTAATTTCTTCGATTGCATCGTAGATAATGGAATAAAGGCGAATATCAATTTCTTCCTTCTCAGCAATTTTTCGTGCCGATGTAGTTGGACGTACCTGGAAACCACAAATAATAGCATTCGAAGCCGCAGCCAACAAAATATCCGAATCGGAAATGGCACCTACAGCCTTGTGGATTACATTTACCTGAATATTTTCGGTCGACAGTTTAAGCAATGAATCCGAGAGTGCTTCCACCGAACCATCCACATCGCCTTTTACAATGATGTTCAATTCTTTGAAATCGCCCAATGCTATGCGTCGACCCAATTCGTCGAGCGTAAAATGTTTCTTCGTGCGCAGGCTTTGTTCACGTTGCAATTGTTCGCGTTTGTTCGCAATTTCGCGGGCTTCCTGCTCTGTAATCATTACGTTGAAATTATCACCAGCCTGTGGTGCTCCGTTTAATCCTAGAATTAAAACAGGTTCAGCAGGGCAAGCCGATTTTATACGTTGATTGCGTTCGTTGAACATGGCTTTGATTTTACCAAAATGCGTTCCGGCAAGTACCACATCGCCTTGATTGAGTGTTCCGTTTTGTACCAGCACAGTCGAAATATAACCACGACCTTTGTCCAACTCCGATTCGATAACCGAACCAACAGCACGACGATTTGGGTTAGCTTTCAGCTCCAACAATTCAGCTTCGAGCAATACTTTTTCGAGCAATTCCTCAATACCTTTACCATGTTTGGCCGAAATATCCTGCGATTGGTATTTACCACCCCAATCTTCCACCAAATAGTTCATCCCTGCAAGCGTTTCCTTAATTTTTTCAGGATTTGCACCCTGTTTATCCACTTTATTTATGGCAAAAATCATAGGTACATTGGCAGCGGCAGCATGATTGATAGCCTCAATGGTTTGTGGCATCACATTGTCGTCGGCAGCTACAATAATAATAGCAATGTCGGTAACTTTTGCTCCACGAGCACGCATGGCGGTAAACGCTTCGTGGCCCGGAGTATCGAGGAACGTAATCCGCTGACCGTTTTCGAGTTTCACGTTATAAGCACCAATGTGCTGTGTGATTCCTCCTGCTTCGCCGGCAATTACGTTTGTTTTACGAATATAGTCGAGCAATGAAGTTTTACCGTGGTCAACATGTCCCATAACAGTTACAATGGGAGCGCGTGGTTCCAAATCCTCTTCTGTATCCACTTCCTCGTTGCCAATAGCATCAACAACTTCGGCACTCACAAATTCGGTACTAAAACCAAATTCGTCGGCCACAATTTTAATAGTTTCCGCATCCAAACGTTGATTGATAGACACCATCATACCAATACTCATACAAGTACCAATAACCTGATTTATAGAAACATCCATCATGGTGGCAAGTTCGCTAACAGTTACGAACTCGGTAAGTTTCAATATGCTTTCATCATCTCGTTCGCGTTGTGCCTGTTCCTGTTGTTTTGCACGGTCGGTATCACGTTTATCACGACGGTATTTGGCACCCTTGCCTTTTTTGTTTCCACTTGCCAAACGTGCAAGTGTTTCTTTTATTTGTTTTTGAACCTCTTCTTCGTTAACAACGGTTTTAAGTGGTTTTTTTAATTTATTGTCTTTATTTGGTTTAGCAGCGTTGTTAGTAGAACCCGGAGCACCATGTGGTACCGGTTTTTTAATCATCGATGGTTGTGAACCACCTCCACCACCTGATGTGCCACCTTGATGTACTTTATTTATATCAACTTTATTGTTTTTAAAACGTTCTCGCTTTTCTTTTCTCGCCTGATTAGCAGCATCGCCTGTAGGTTTTGGTGTTATCTGCATTGGCTTTTTACTTTGCTCAGCTTTCGCTTTTTCTTCGCGTTCTTTGCGCTTCTGCTCTTTTGACTTAGGTCCGGGACGGGTACTTTGATTTAACGAAGCCAAATCAATAGTTCCAACTATCTTCGGACCTTTATCGAGCGAAGGACGACTTAATGAGAAAATCTCGTCTTCATCTTTTTGTTCAATCTCATCTTTTTCCTCAATATCTATTTTGACTACTGGTTTCGAAATTTTTTCGGGAACTTTTATTTCCGCTTTTACAGCAACAGGCTGTTCTTTTACTGGTTCTGCAATTTTTGTTGGATCTACTTTTATAGCTTCAACTTTTATTTCAACTTCAACCGGTGCTTCTTTGGGAGATGGCTTTTCTATAATTTCAATAGTTTTAGCTTCAACCTTTTCGACAGGTTTTTCGGCTACAACAGGCTGCTCTTTTAGTTCTACTTTAACTGCAACCGGTTCTTTTACCTCTTGTTTCACCGCTACTTGTTCGGGTTCTTTTTTGGCTACAGGCTTGGGTTGCGGCTTGTTCAGAGCATTCAAATCGATATGACCCACAGCTTTTATATGTGGTTTAATATCTTCGGGGATATCAGTTTTTATAACTTCCGGTTTTGCTTCCTGTTTGGGTTGCGAATAACCATCCAAAGCAACTGCAGCAGCTTTTTCCTTTAAATGACGCTCGTTACTTAACCTTTCCGACTCCATTTTGAGAGCCATGTCTTTGTTAAATTCCTTGGCAAGCATAAGGTATTCATCATCCGATAGTTTTGTATTCAAATCAACCGTATGTTTATACCCTTTTTTTGCTAAAAATTCGATGGCGGTAGACATGCCGACATTTAAATCTTTACAGGCTTTGCTTAATCGTATGGACATATATAAATTTATATTTTTTGTAATAAAAATGAGCAATTTACTACTCGTTTGTAAAAATTGATAAGCGAATTTTAAGAATTTCTACTCTTCAAATTCGGCTTTCAATATTGAAAGAACTTCGTCAATCGTTTCCTCTTCGAGGTCGGTGCGGCGAATTAAATCGTGACGTGGAATTGCCAATACATTTTTAGCTGTATCGCATCCGATAGCTTTAAACGAGTCGATAACCCATTGATCGATTTCGTCGCTAAACTCGTCTAAGTAAATATCTTCTGTATCTTCTTCGTCGATATCACGGTAAACATCAAGTGTATATCCGGTAAGCATACTTGCCAAACGAATATTTAAACCACCTTTACCGATAGCTAACGACACTTCGTCGGGTTTCAAATATACCTCTGCTTTCTTTTCTGCTTCGTTTAGGCGAATCGACGAAATTTTAGCAGGACTCAAAGCTCTCGAAATAAATAAACTCACATTATTCGTAAAGTTTATTACATCGATATTTTCGTTGCGCAACTCACGCACAATACCATGTATGCGCGAACCTTTTACGCCTACACAAGCGCCAACCGGGTCGATACGTTCGTCGTACGACTCCACAGCCACTTTGGCGCGTTCGCCCGGAACACGGGCAATTTTTTTAATTGTAATCAATCCTTCGTGAATTTCAGGCACTTCCAACTCGAATAAACGTTCAAGGAATACCGGCGAAATGCGCGATACAATAATTTTAGGATTGTTATTTTTATTATCAACCATTGCTACTACGGCACGTACAGTATCGCCTTTACGGTAGAAGTCGGTTGGTATTTGTTCTGTTTTGGGCAAATAAAGTTCGTTGCCCTCATCATCAATCAGAAGCATTTCTTTTTTCCAAACCTGATAGAGTTCGGCACTAACAATCTGACCTACTTTTTCGCTGTATTTAGCAAAAACACTGTCTTTTTGTAATTCAAGAATTTTCGACGACAAGGTTTGGCGAAGCGTTAGAATTGCGCGACGACCAAAGTCAAGAAAGTTAACTGTATCTGTTACTTCTTCACCTACTTCAAAATCTTCGTCGATTTTTTTAGCCTCAGTAAGCGAAATTTCAGTATTTGGGTCTTCCAACTCGTTGTCATCCACTACCACACGGTTGCGATAAATTTCAAAGTCACCTTTGTCGGGGTTGATAATCACGTCGTAATTATCGTCGCTTCCAAACATTTTGGTAATTACGCTTCGGAACGACTCTTCCATAACACTGATTAAAGTGCTTCTGTCGATGCTTTTCAGTTCTTTAAATTCCGAAAAGGTGTCAATCAGGTTGATTGTTTCTTTTTTGCTCATAGCTTATTTAAATCTGATAATGTATTTTGTGTATTTTATATCGTTATAATTAAATGAAATATCTTCGTTTACAATTATTTTGCGCTTCGCACCTTCGGGTTGTACTTTCTTTTCGATACGAATTGTAAAAGAAGTTTCGTTAGCTTCAACTAACTCTCCACTTATTTTAATACCGTTTTTCGAAAGCACTTCCACTTCGTTGCCAATGTTTTTTTCGTACTGTTTCAGTACTTTAAATGGTTCGGTAAGTCCGGCAGAACTAACTTCGAGTTCAAAATCTTCGGCTTCGCGATCAAATTGTGATTCGATGTGTTTGCTAAGTTCAATGCAGTAGTCGAGCGAAACACCATCGAAAGCATCAATTTCAACCAAAATTCGATTATCTGTGCTTACATTTAAGTCTACAAGATAATATTCAGAAGTAGCGACATAATCGCTAACTATCTGTATTACAGCTTCTTTAAAAATCATTTGATGAGGTAATTTAACAAAGAAGGGGACTGTAGTCCCCTTCACATAATTCTAAATCGACTGCAAAAGTACAAATAATTATTTAAACAACAAACAATTAACCGAAATAATGACTTTTAAAAGTTATTTTTTAGCACTTAAATTGAATTTCTCAGGGAAACACGCCTGAACATCCTTGTAATAGGCTTGAATCTTTTCTAAATCAGCTTTTTCATCTCCTGTTGGATAAAATACATCGAAAATTCCCATTTCTTTCTTTTTGTAGTCAATATAAGCTATCTGAATAGGCACATTTGCTTTTACTGCAATGTGATAAAAACCCATTTTCCACTTATCAACCAAACTGCGTGTACCTTCGGGTGTTATAGCCAAATGAAAATGAGAGCGTTTTTCAAATTCCTCAGTCATAAGGTCAGTAACGGAGCTCTTTTTCGAACGATCGACCGGTACACCTCCCATTGCATCAAAAAAATAACCCATCGGGAAGAAAAACCACGATTTTTTTATCAAAAACGAAGCTTCGCGTCCTAATGCTAAATACGATAATTTGCCAATCGGAAAATCCCAATTGCTTGTATGAGGTGCCACACAAATAACGCTTTTTTGAGGTTCAGCAACCTGCACGTTGAGCTTCCACCCAAAAAGTTTTAATATAAACTGACTTATTTTTTGCATAATATTTTGTATTGTTGAGTCTATCCTTTTTCGGAGTAGTTTATTATTCTGAAAAAATCTACTGTTGATTATTTATTTCAGTTTCAACGCCAAAGATAAGCTAATATCGCCAAAAAATAACTTCGACAAATTAAATAATTTTTTCCGTTAATATTTGTTCGCAATACTGTTAATATTAAAATTTACTAAAACTATTTATGTTGAACCTTGTTCTTAACTATAAATATACTTAAATACAGAATTACATTTAATTGCAAAAATTAATTTCACTATTTTTGTACTTCATATATTAAAACACAAATGACTTTAATCGATAGCATTCGTCAGCCAATAACAGAAGATTTAAAAGTTTTCAAAAAATATTTTGCACAAGCATTAAAAACGGATAATCCGTTGTTGGCGGATGTGAACGAATATATTGTGGAAGCAAGTGGGAAAAAACTTCGACCAATTCTCACACTTTTATCGGCTCGCTTGTGTGGAAATATAAACGATTCGGCTCATTACGCGGCTTTGGCTTTGGAATTGCTTCACAATGCAAGTCTTATTCACGACGATGTGGTGGACGACACTCACCAACGCCGTGGTCGCTCGTCGATTAATGCCCGTTGGACTAACAAAGTGGCTGTGCTTTCGGGCGATTATATGTTATCAAATTCGCTTATCTGTGGCACTAAAACCGGCAGTTTGAACATTCTGAAATCTATTGCTAATATTGGCATGGAACTTTCGGATGGAGAATTGCTGCAATTGACCAATATGCAAAAAACTGAAATTTCAGAAGCCGACTATTTTAAAGTAATCCAGAAAAAAACAGCCCTTCTTTTTGCCACTTGTGCCGAAGTGGGTGCAATTTCGGCCGGTGTGGATAGTGAAAAGCAACAACATTTGTTCCGTTTTGGCGAATTACTCGGACTTTGTTTTCAGATAAAAGATG
The DNA here is from genome assembly GCA_020726365.1 of Porphyromonas sp. Classification (GTDB taxonomy): domain Bacteria; phylum Bacteroidota; class Bacteroidia; order Bacteroidales; family Paludibacteraceae; genus Paludibacter. The sequence continues at coordinate 6,318 of DYSC01000056.1, read as the reverse complement.
ATATTTTCGATTACTACAACGATATTGAAATTGGTAAACCTACCGGCAACGACCTACAGGATGGAAAAGTAACTCTTCCACTTATTTATGCCTTGCAAAACTCAAACGACGAAGTAAAAAATAATGTGGTCGGGATTATTCACGCCAAAGATTTTACAAGTTCAAATATCGACTATATCATGCAATTTGCCCGCAACTTAGGTGGAGTGGAATATGCTAAAAACAAAATGAACAAATTTAAAACTCTGGCAATAAACGAACTTAATATCTTCGAAGATTCGGATTACAAAACTGCTCTTATACAATGTGTTGAATTCGCAGCTTCGCGCCAATATTGAAACACTATTCATAATTCGTAACGCATAATTTATAACTCACAATTCATAATTCGCAACTAACAATGGCATTAATAAAAGAAGTCAGGGGATTTACTCCTGAGATAGGAGACGATTGCTATTTAGCCGAAAATGCAACCATAGTTGGCGATGTAATAATGGGAAGTGGTTGCAGTGTGTGGTTCAACGCTGTGTTGCGTGGCGATGTAAACGCCATACGTATAGGCAACAATGTAAATATTCAGGACGGCTCGGTACTACACACCTTGTACGAAAAATCGACGGTTGAAATTGGCGATTATGTGTCAATCGGCCATAACGTAACGGTGCATGGTGCGCGAATTGATAATTACGCACTGATAGGAATTGGCGCCACTTTGCTTGATTATGCCCACGTGGGCGAAGGTGCTATTGTAGCTGCCGGAGCTTTGGTATTGAGCAATACTGTTATTCCACCTTATACCCTCTGGGCAGGCGTTCCGGCAAAGTTTGTAAAAGAAGTAGAACCTGAAAAAACCAATGAAATGAATCGCCGTATTGCGCACAACTACGCCATGTATGCCGGTTGGTACAAAGAGGAAAAATGATTAGATGCTATCGATTAACTTTAAGGACATTTACATAATAAAAAAACGAATCTTCCATTTTCAGGTTGATTCGTTTTATTTATTGATTTGAGCGCAAAAAATAAAATTAAAAAAAAGGTTTCTCAAAACAGACTTTTCAATTATTCAAAACAGACTCTACTCCCTGATAATTCAATCCCCAAGCCTCAGCAACACCTTTATAAACCACTTTACCTTCAACAACATTCAGTCCTTTACGTAGTTCTGTGTTTTTAGTACAAGCTACTTTCCAACCTTCGTTTGCCAATTGCAAAGCGTATGGCAATGTGGCATTGGTAAGCGCCAAAGTAGAAGTATAAGGTACAGCTCCGGGCATATTGGCTACACAATAATGCACAATATCGTCCACAATAAAAGTTGGATTTTCGTGCGTAGTGGGCACACATGTTTCGATACAACCACCCTGGTCTACAGCCACATCTACCAAAACAGTTCCGGGTTTCATCAATTTCAACATGTCGCGGGTAATTAAATGCGGTGCTTTTGCTCCGGGAATTAAAACTGCTCCTACTACCAAATCAGCCAACCCGATAGCCTCACAAATATTATAATGATTCGACATTAAAGTAGTTACATTAGCTGGCATTATATCGCTCAAATAGCGCAAACGAGGCAAACTAACATCGATAATTGTAACACGTGCACCAAATCCAGCAGCCATTTTAGCAGCTTGCGTTCCTACAATTCCACCACCGAGAATAATGACATTGGCAGGCGCCACTCCGGGAACTCCACCCAACAAAATGCCTTTTCCTTTCATTGGTTTTTCGAGGTATTTTGCGCCTTCCTGAATAGACATGCGACCAGCAACTTCGGACATAGGAACAAGCAGCGGCAAACTGCGGTCGGTTTTTTCCACGGTTTCGTAAGCCAAACAAACGGCACCTCGTTCTATCATGGCATGCGTAAGTGGCTCACTCGAAGCAAAATGGAAATAAGTAAATAGCAATTGGTTTTTCTTAATCAACGGATATTCGGAGGCAATAGGTTCCTTTACTTTCATTATCATTTCGGCTATTTCGTAAACCGATTCAATAGTTGGAAGAATGGTAGCACCCGCTTCTTCGTAAGCCTTATCGGCAAAACCACTATTTGCACCCGCATGGGTTTGTACATACACGGTATGACCGTATTTTTTAAACTCGGCAACTCCCGCAGGTGTTAATGCAACGCGGTTCTCATTGTTTTTTATTTCTTTTGGAACTCCAATTATCATAATTGTAACGTTTTAAATTTGTGTATTTATTTTAATACAAATATAACTGATAAAGAAATTTATTGTTTATGTTTTAAATAAATAAGAAATTATTTACAATTTTTACTATATTTGCAAAATATATTTCGCTTAATACAACTATTTGTTTCATTAAAAAGAAAAAATAACTGTACATTTTATCTTTCCAAATATCAAAAATCAATGACTATCGACGAAACCGACAAAAAAATTCTTCGTTTACTACAAACGAATGCTCAATTTACACTAAAAGATATTGCCAACAGCATCAATCTATCACTTACTCCTGTACACGACCGAGTGAAACGACTAGAAAAAGAAGGCTTTATTGAGAAATATACCACTATTCTGAATAAGAAAAAAACAGGCAATAACCTCACTGTGTATTGTCACGTTACTTTGATAAAGCAAACCATCGATTTGTCGGGTGCTTTCAACGAAGCAATTCTTAATTTTCCGGAAGTGGTGGAATGTAATTTTATTTCGGGCAGTTTCGATTACATGCTCAAAGTAGTTTTGCCCGACATGGAAAGTTATTACCATTTTCACCAACAGAAATTATCGGTTATACCTTCGGTGTCATTAATAAGTAGTTTTTTTGTAATTTCGGAAGTCAAAAACACCACGGAGCTACCTATTTACTGAAAAGTTTCCGTAATTTTGCAACGCATTTTCAAAAAGGAAAAAATCAAAATTCAAACAACAAATTATATCATGGTAAAACCCTTTATTTATCAAGATCCATTCTCAATGGGAAAAGAAAAAAACGAATACTATTTGCTTAGCAAAGAGCATGTTTCGGTATCGAAATTCGATGGTCAGGAAATACTGAAAGTTGAACCTGAAGCGCTTACAATACTTGCCCGTACCGCTATGCGCGATTGTTCGTTTTTACTGCGTCCCGAACATCAAAAACAAGTATCAGCCATTTTAGACGACCCCGAAGCCAGCAAAAATGATAAATTTGTGGCCATTACCATGCTGCGCAATGCCGAAATTGCGGCAAAAGGTGTACTCCCTTTTTGTCAGGATACGGGTACAGCAACCGTTTATGCCAAAAAGGGAAATAACGTTTGGACAAACGGCGACGACGAAGAGGCGCTTTCGCGTGGTATTTACGAAACATATACCGAAGAAAATTTGCGTTATTCGCAAAACGCTGCGCTCAACATGTACGACGAAGTAAATACAGGTACCAACCTTCCGGCACAAATCGACCTTGTAGCTTCGCATGGCAACGAATATAAGTTTTTATTTATAGCCAAAGGTGGTGGTTCGGCCAATAAATCCTATCTTTTTCAGGAAACAAAAGCCTTGTTGAATCCTGTTTCGTTGGAAAAATTCCTAACTGAAAAAATGAAAACATTGGGTACAGCTGCTTGTCCGCCTTACCACATTGCCTTTGTAATTGGCGGGACTTCGGCTGATGCTTGTATGAAAACGGTGAAATTAGCTTCGACAAAATACTACGACGAACTGCCAACAGTTGGAAACGAACTTGGACAGGCATTCCGCGATGTGGAATTAGAACAGCGCATTTTAAAACAAGCGCAAGCATCGGGTTACGGAGCGCAATTTGGTGGAAAATATTTTGCGCACGACATTCGCATTGTACGTCTTTCGCGACATGGTGCTTCGTGTTTTGTAGGAATGGCTGTTTCGTGTTCAGCCGACCGCAACATTAAAGCAAAAATAAACAAAGACGGACTTTGGATTGAAAAAATGGAAGAGAATCCGGGCAAATATATTCCTGAAAGTCTGCGCAAAGCCGGCGAAAGCGATGCCGTAAAAATAGATTTGAATCAACCCATGAAGGATATTTTGGCAACATTATCAAAATATCCGGTAGCAACCCGCTTATCGCTTTCGGGCACAATTGTGGTTGGGCGCGACATAGCTCATGCCAAACTAAAAGAACTGATTGATGCAGGTAAACCGCTACCACAATACGTTAAAGACCATCCGATTTATTATGCCGGACCAGCAAAAACACCTCAGGGAATGCCTTCGGGTTCATTTGGTCCAACTACTGCTGGTCGTATGGATTCGTACGTAGATTTATTCCAACAACACGGCGGAAGTTTGATAATGATTGCCAAAGGTAATCGCACACAGCAGGTTACCGATGCTTGTCAGAAATATGGCGGTTTCTATTTAGGTTCGATTGGCGGTCCGGCCGCTATTTTAGCCGAACAAAACATCAAAAAAGTAGAATGTTTGGAATATCCTGAATTAGGCATGGAAGCTATTTGGAAAATTGAAGTAGTTGATTTCCCTGCTTTTATACTCGTTGATGACAAAGGAAATGACTTTTTCAAACAACTGAAATCGACAGTGATTTGCTAAAAACCTCTCCCAAACCCTCTCCAAAAGGAGATGGAGCGAGGGTAAAAAATAGTGAGGGCGTAATTTATAGTTACGCCCTCACTTTATAATCTATCTGATTAACACCAACTTTTTTTCAGTTGGTTTTCGTCGGTTTCCTTTTCCGGGGTTAATATCAGGGCGTTTATTTGCATTTTTGGACTTCGAATGCGAAATTCGATTATTTTCAACGGGCAAATTTTCGGCAGGATAAGGATGTTCTTTTACCACCGGAATTTGTATCGAAATTAATTTCTGAATATCACGCAAATACGGATGTTCTTCCACATCGCAAAACGAAATCGCTTTCCCATCCAGCCCTGCCCTACCCGTTCGACCGATGCGGTGAACATAAGTTTCAGGTACATTGGGGATTTCGTAGTTTATTACCAAATTCAAATCATCAATATCAATTCCACGAGCGGCAATATCCGTTGCAACCAACACACGCGTAGTTCTATCTTTAAAGTTCCGCAACGCATTCTGACGTGCATTTTGCGATTTATTTCCGTGAATGGCTTCGGCTTTAATATGTGCTTTTGTCAAAAACCGTTGTACTTTGTCGGCACCGTGTTTGGTTCGGGTAAATACCAATGCTGTGGCAATTTTCTTATCCTGAAGCAAGTGTATCAGCAAATCCTTCTTATTCGCGGCATCTACAAAATACATTTCCTGTTGAATGGTTTCTGCAGTAGTCGAAGCTGGTGTAACCTGTACTTCTTCGGGTTTTGTAAGAATAGTTCCAGCCAACACACGAATGGATTCGGGCATTGTTGCCGAAAAAAACAACGATTGACGTTTGACAGGAATCAGTTTCAACAACTTTTTAATATCGTGAATAAAACCCATGTCGAGCATTCGGTCGGCTTCGTCTAACACAAAAATGCTTAACTCGTTGAGCTTAACATATCCTTGATTTTGCAAATCGAGCAAACGACCTGGTGTAGCAATCAGAATATCAACACCTTTGCGTAGCTCACCTACCTGCTGACTTTGTGGCACACCACCAAAAACAACTGTATGACGCAAATTCATAAACCGACCATAAGCGGCGAAACTTTCGCCAATCTGAATGGCAAGTTCACGCGTTGGCGTTACAATTAGCGTTTTAATTTTGCGTGGCGAGCGGTCGCTTCCTTTGTTTTCGTGTAACAATTGCAAAATAGGAATGGCAAAAGCAGCCGTTTTACCGGTTCCTGTTTGCGCACATCCTAACAAATCGGTGCCTCTAAGTACAATGGGGATAGAAATTTCCTGAATGGGAGTTGGTTGGGTGTAACCTTCGTGTTTTAGAGCATTTAAGATCGGCTCTATAAGATCTAATTGATCAAATGTCATAAAATTAGTAGCGAATTCTGTCCTCTAAAACCGTAAAAATTATTCAAACGCACGGAACAAAATTCGCTACAAAGGTACGGAAATAAAACCGAGCGTCAAAGTATAGTACTCCTCAATGTTAGAACAACTTCAGCAGCATGTTAAGATATGTTTTGTTGCTGCAAATTAGACCGCCGGTTGATATCTTTGCTTTGGCGTATGATAACCCAGTGATTGATGCAATCTCTTATGGTTATAAAACTGAAAATACTTTTCCAAACCTTTCCACAAAGTTAATCCATTTTCGTACACATTCAAATGGTTCTACCCTTATTCGTGTGGGTTTTAGTATGTTTGCAAAAAAAACTACCTCGATATGCAAGAAAATTTTTTGACAGATTATTAGATTTAGGAACAGAATGCTTTAAATCATTATTTTCAA
>DYSC01000055.1 GCA_020726365.1 Porphyromonas sp. | reverse complement strand
TATTTTATAAATTAATTTAACTCCAATCTATTGACTACATTTAGATAAAATTCAATACATTTTTACATTCCTGGAAGTCGTAACATGCGTTTCTTTTTTGAATTTTTATAATACCAACCCCAACCCTTTTTCATCCAATGCCCGATTATGGGTAGCGGAATCATTATTTCTTTGTTGGCTGTTCGAACTACAAAGGCAGCTCCATCACCACTATCCATAACACATACGAGATGCAAACGTTCCCAATAACTCATGCGTTTTTCTTTATGTGTAACGCTGTTGTGGAAATTATAAGTTGCTACATCTGCCATAATTTCTGCCACATGCCCTTGTTTAGCTGCCCAAGGGTGATCTATGATAGCAGCAACATCTCCTATAGCATATACATGGGGGTTTCCTTCCACTCTACACATTTCATTGATTAGTATAAAACCTGCTTCATTGGTCGGTAAATCAGAATCTTTGATTAGTTGCAATCCATCTCCACCCGATATAAATAAGGTTAAATCAGAAGTCAAAACAGTATCATCTTCAAAAATAATTGCATTTTCAGTAAATTCTTTAATTTTTTTACCAAAATGCGTTTTTACTTTATAATGTTTGAAAAAAATATCCATTTTGTTGTATGCTTTTACCCCCATTCGTTTGCCGGGTTCTTCCATTGGTGCAAAAAAAGTGAGGGTAAAGTTATCTTTCAATTTTTTTTCTTTCAATAGTACGCTGATATTGAAAAGAAGCTCAAAAGCAGGACCCCCTCTTACAGCTGTGGCAGTGAGATCTTTTGGATTGCCACCAAAACCAACTGTGATATGACCATGACCTTTGGCTAATAAATTGTCGAGTAAATCTTTAATTATTAACGATTCCTCAGGTTTACCACAAATAGAATGGGTATGATTTAATCCTTTCATTTGAACTTTGCCCATGCCGATGGCTAAAAACAAATAGTCAAAATGGTAGGTTGTTGTTTCAGAATAGACTGTGTTGTTTTTTGATTCAATTTTTGTGATTTTATCTATTATCAAATTGAAACCGTGAATTTTAGCCAGTTCTGAAAGTGAGAGTTTGGTGTCTTCAAAACTTTGTTTACCTATTGGTATCCATATAGATATAGGATAAACAAACATATAATCTCGTTCGGAAATTAATGTTACTTCATGTTTGTATTTACGAAGTTTAATGGCAGCTTCCAATCCAGCAAAACCGCCCCCGATAATTAATATTTGCCTGTTTGAGGAATGTTTGTAATTAATATTATTTTCCATATTACATTTATTAATTTGTAATTGTTCTCTTTTAACTCAATAAATTACTTTTCAAAAATAGTTATTATTAGATGACAAGTTTCACAAGATTATTGAATTCTCATCTTTTTTACAATGAATGCTAACATCTTTGTGTTTTATTCGTCGTTTTCGTGTGACAAAGATAATTAAAAGCGATTAATTTCCAACTAAAAACACATATTTCTAATATACAGATAAAAATACCAAATAAAACAAAGTTGAACTGTTGTTTAAATCTTTTATTTGAAGTTCGATTGTTGCTGTTTGAAAGTTTTTAAAGAGCTTTGTTTTCAACTAAACTTTAACGTTCGGTGATTAAAGTTTAGAAAGTTATATAAGTAGAAAAAACGTCTCCATACCTAAGTCTGAAGACGTTTTTTTATTTTTAAAATTCTGAAATTCTAAATCCAACGAACAAAACAGAAATCCTGACGATGTGGTAAATCCTCATTTTTGGGGAACATACGGAAAGCATATTTAAATGTTCCTGCTCTGTTGAGTTTGTATTCCAAACTATAAATCAGTTTTGAACCTTCTGCTTTCACCAATTTCAATTCTTCTACATCGGATAACATGGTTTTGTTGTTGTCGTCGGTATAAGTTACCACCAGCTCCACTCCTATTCCTTTATCATTCAACTCTTTTGTGTCGAGTACCACTTTCAGGTCGTAGTTTTCGGCTACTTCCGGTTGATGAATGAGCTTTTCGGGAATCTCAACACTTTCAACCGAAATAGCATCCCAACCCGCAGCAATTTTTTCTTTCCATGCAGCAATTTCAATTGCTTTTTTGAAATTATTTTCTTTCAGAACAGCCGAACGTGATGCCAATTTTGTATAAAATTTTTGGATATAATCATCAATCATTCGTTTTGTAGTATAGCGTGGTGTAATCAACGCAATCGATTTTTTGATATACTGAACCCACTCAGGCGAATATCCTTTGGTGTTTTTTGCAAAATAAAGTGGTACAATTTCATTTTCAAGGATGCTGTAAATAGTTACTGCATCCAACTGATCCTGATGTTCCTGATTTTGATAGGTACGTTTTTCGGTCAATGCCCAACCTGCTCCTTTCACATAGCCTTCGAGCCACCAACCATCGAGTACCGAGAAGTTCAAAACGCCATTCATCTGTGCTTTTTCGCCTGATGTCCCCGATGCTTCGAGCGGACGGGTTGGAGTATTTAACCAAATATCGACACCCGAAACCAAACGTTTTGCCAATCGCATATCGTAGTTTTCGAGGAAAATTACTTTTCCGAGGAACTGAGGCATGCGCGAAATTTCGATAATTCGTTTGATTAAGCCTTGACCACCACCATCAGCAGGATGCGCTTTACCTGTAAACAGAAATTGCACAGGGCATTGTGGGTTGTTTACAATACGTTCCAAACGTTCCAAATCGGTAAACAACAAGTGAGCACGTTTATAGGTTGCAAAACGACGACCAAAACCAATTATCAAAGCATTAGGATTGATAGCTCCTAAAATATTTACAATTCGTGTAGGATCACCCTGATTTTTAAACCATGTTTCTTGAAATTGAACTTTAATAAAATCGACCAAGCGTTTTTTCATGTGCATACGGGTATTCCAGATTACTTCGTCGGGAATATCGTACACTTTTTGCCAAATTTTCATATTCGACTGGTCGGAATAAAAATCTTTGGAGAAATATTTTTCATAAACTGCCTTCCATTCCGAAGCAGTCCATGTAGGTAAATGCACGCCATTTGTAACATAGTTAACATGCAATTCTTCAGGGAAATAACCTTGCCAAATTGGATTGAACATTTCCTGCGAAACCTTACCATGCAACCAGCTAACACCATTCACTTCCTGACAGGTATTACAAGCAAAAGTACTCATGCTGAATTTTTCCTCTTTATTACCTGGGTGCTCACGACCCATGTCGATAAATTCATCCCACGAAAGTTGTAACTTTGCAGGATAATCGCTCATGTATTTTCCAAATAAATCTTCGGTAAAACTATCGTGTCCGGCAGGAACCGGCGTATGTACTGTATAAAGTGAACTCGAACGAACCACTTCAAGAGCTTCAGCATGCTTCAATCCAGCTTGTGTTAAATCTACCAAACGTTGTACGTTGATTAAGGCAGCATGTCCTTCGTTGCAATGATAAACTTGTTTTTCGATGCCTAACTTTTTCAAAGCAAGCATACCACCTATTCCAAGCATAACCTCTTGTTTCATGCGATTTTCCCAATCGCCACCATAAAGTTGATGAGTAATTGAGCGATCGTATTCGCTATTCATATCATTATCGGTATCTAACAAATAGAGTGCTACTCGACCAACCGATACTTTCCACAAATAGGCGTATATTATACGGTCGGGATAAGGAACTTCGACAACTATTGGTTCATCATTGCTATCTTTTACTTGTTTTATTGGCAAGCTATTAAAATTTTGTGCCTCATAAAGTGGCACTTGCTGACCTTCGACCGAGAGTGTTTGCGTAAAATAGCCGAAACGATACAAGAAACCCACAGCAGTTAAATCAATAGCACAATCACTAGCTTCCTTCAGGTAATCGCCGGCAAGTACACCCAAACCGCCCGAATAAATTTTTAGCACCTCAGTCAAACCATACTCCATACTGAAATAAGCTACAGTAGGGCGATCGTTACGATGTGGAGTTGTAATATACGCTTTATAGTCGTCGTAAATAGTGTTTAATTTCGTCAAGAATACCTCATCGTTGGCAAGTGAAGTTAGTTTTTCATAACTTAAAATATTAAGCAACGCAACAGGATTTGAGTTTGCCTTAACCCACGAATCCGGACTTATGGTACGAAACATATTTTTGGCATCGCTACTCCATACCCACCACAAATTGTGAGCTATTTCTTCTAATTTTTTCAAATTTTCGGGTAAATTCGACTTTACATTTATTACCTTCCAATTTGGTTCGTTTACATTGTTTACTTTGATTTTCATAAAAATATTTTTAATACTATATACTAATACCTTTTGTTATAATCTGATTATTTAAAAATATAAGTCAATACTCTGTTTTGTAGCACAAAGATAGCTAAATAAAATTTTTAGTTAAAATTCTGATTTAGTATTCTGCTCAATTTAATTTCAAACGTTTGCATCTTTTGTTTTCAATCGTTTATTTTTATTGGCTATCGCAATACTGTATGCCTTTGTATAATACTTAATAAAGTGCTCCCACAGTGCTTTTTTCGAAATAACAGCAGCTTTTTTGCTAATCGAAATTACTTGTTTTGCATCCGCTCTGCTGAAATTATAAATCATCGTAGCAATATTTTTAGCGACTTCGTAACCATTATAATCCGAACGGTGAATTATTCCCACACCGGTTTCAATTTCCTGTGGAATTGTCGAAACCCATTGTCCGAAACCCGACAAATCGGTAGTGATGGTTGGTACCGAAAAAGCCACACTCTCGAGCGGTGTGTAACCCCATGGTTCGTAATACGAAGGGAAAACGGTCAAATCAAGTCCTATCAATAAATCGTAATAGCTTTTGTTAAAAATGCCATCCTTACCATCCAAATACGTAGGTACAAACACCACTTTTACTCGCTCAGTTACCTGATTATGAATGTGAAACCAGTGCAAAGCACCCATCACATTGTCGCTGTAATAATCGTGCAGTTCGTGTGTAGTCTTCCGGTTGTACGAATATAATTTCAAGTCGGGATTATTCAAGCTGTGTAATAAATCGGCGCGTGCACCTTTGCTCCATGCCGGAACTATAATAAATGCCACCACCTGCCGGTTCATATCGTGAAAATCATACAAATATTTCAACGATTCGATAAAGGTATTGATGCCTTTGTTTTTGTATTCGTAACGCCCTGCAGTACCTACAAACAAAGCATCATCGTCCAGTTCGTAACCAAAAAGCGTTTCGGCTACTTTACGAAAGGTTTTACGGGCATTGTTTCGTTTGGTCGTAAATGCACTTCCTTTGGGTACAAAATCGTCTTCGAAACCATTGGGTGTAACAACATGAGGTTTTCTTTCGAGTAGTTGCTCACATTCGATAGCCGTAATATCGCTTACGGTAGTAAAACAATCCACTTCGTGCGCAGCCACTTTTTCAGTCGAATGTTTCGAAACCATATTGAGCTCATAAGCCATTTGGTCGCCATTATATTCGTTTATATAATCGTACAAAGGTTTGTGATTTCCTGCTATCGAACGTCCGATTGAAGTTGCGTGGGTTGTGAAAACGGTGGCAACTTGAGGCAGGTTTTCCTTTACATAAAATACTCCAAACGTTGTCATCCATTCATTAAAATGAGCAATAACTTCGTTCTTTTTAGTAAGTTTAAAAAAACGGTAATAACTGTCAATCACCATTCCAGTAGCAAAACCAAACATAGACGATTCGTCGTAATCGCCATAAGCGGCAATGGAGTTTACACCGAATTTTGCCCACACATGACCATATATCTCATCTTTTCGTGCCATTAATGGCATAAAATCGACCAATACAGCAATCGGTTCGCCCGGAACATTCCAGCGACCAACACGTATATATATATGGTAATTTTCGGCTGTGTACGTTATCCATTCAGGATGAAAAGTTTTGTCTTCGATAAAGTACGGATTTTCTTTGCTCAACCACACATCTGGTCCTATAAAAATTAATTTATCACCAATTTGTTTTTTGAGGGTGGCGGCACGGGTAGAAAGTACTGTATAAATACCACCTACCATATTGCAAACTTCCCAGCTTGCTTCGAATATATATTCGGGAGTAGAATTATTTGTCATTCAGAATGTTACATTATTAAAATGCACGCGCATTCGGCGTAAATCACTCGGGTTTATTTGTATAAAAAATGTGATTTAATAAGTCGATAATAAACGATTGTGGTATTATTTTAAGCGTTCGCAAAGATACTAAAAGTTTTTAAATTGATGGTTGTCAAGCTGCAAAGTTTTCAACATACAACTCTTTTTTGAAATGAATATAATTTTCGCACGCCTAATAGTTTAGACGAGGCACGCCTAATAGTTTAGACGAGGCACGCCTCGTCTCTACAAGAAATCGAACTCTTGTCCCAGCGCAGGAATCTCAATATTCCGAAAACCCTTGTCTAACATTCGCTGCTTATAAGCCTTTTGTACCTCATATTCGCCATGTACCAAGAATACTTTTCGAAGCACATCTTTATCCACACAATCCAGAAATTCAATCATTTCGCTGTAATCGCCATGCCCCGAGAAGGCATCAATGCTTCTGATGCGGGCATTAATTTCATGCGTTTCGCCAAAAATGGAGATAAACCGCAGTCCCTGCTCCTGTATCCGTGCTCCAAGCGAAGTGGGCGAACAATACCCTACAAGTAATATGGTATTTCGCCAATTGGATATATTGTTGGCTATGTGGTGCTTTACTCTACCCGCTTCTGCCATTCCGGATGCCGAAATAATAATACAGGGCTCATGATTGGCGTTGAGCGCTTTCGATTCTTCTACATTTTTTATTAGCCGTAGCGATTGAAATCCAAACGGATCTTCATCGTATTTCATTACATCTCGCACCGTATCGTTCATGCATTCGGCATGCAGCCGAAATACTTCAGTAGCATTTACCGATAACGGACTATCAACGTACACTTTAATTCGTGGCAGTAAACCCTTATTGTGCAAATCATTAAGCACAAACATAATTTCCTGTGTACGCCCTACCGAAAATGCCGGAATAATTAGCTTTCCTCTGTTCTGAACACAGGTTTCGTTTACAATATGAAGTAACTCCTCTGTGCTTTCCTGTTCATTTTCGTGCAGGCGATCACCATAAGTCGATTCGGTAATCAGGTAATCGCAATCCGGAAAAGGTGCAGGTGGCACTAATATTTTATTCTGTTTACGTCCGATATCGCCTGTAAATGCCAATCGTTTTAGTTGTTTTTTTTCAGTAATTTCGAGATTTACCACCGCGCTACCCAACATGTGACCCGAATGTGTGAATCTCACAGTTATCTCACTATCAATATTAAACCGGCGGTTGTAACCAATACCAATAAACAGTTTCATACAATCTTCCGCATCGAAAACCGAATAAATCGGTTCTACAGGCGATTGCCTGTCTCTGGCACGTTTCTTATTAAACCACTTTACATCAAGAGCCTGAATATGAGCACTATCGGCAAGCATAATGGCACAAAGATCGCGCGTAGCGTTGGTACACACAATAGAACCTCTGAAACCAAGTTTGTACATGTAAGGTATAAGCCCTGAATGATCAATATGAGCATGTGAAAGCACAAGGTAATCAATCTCCGATGGGTCGAAACCAAGTTTACGGTTCATCGCATCAGTTTCGAGCCCTTTACCCTGATACATACCACAATCGAGCAAAATGTTTTTACCCGTATCGGTAGTAATTAAATGCTTGCTACCGGTTACTTCGCGTGCTGCGCCTAAAAATTTGATTTTCATTGTTGCACTACTTTTTAATGTGTTATCCTATCGATTTTGCTGACTTCAGCAAAATGGTCTAAAATACTGTTTGAGCCTTTTTTGTAAGCGAGCATTGCCCTATCTAAAACTTTGCTAAAGTTGCGCCATTGCAAATATTCAAGAATCATCGCCAATTCGCGTGCATACCCATACTCCAAACCATTTTCATCTATATGTTTTATTGCTTCAAATGGCTTAAATTCATTTGCCATTCAACCACACAAAACTACAAAAAATATTTCACAATCAATGTACATTGTATCTATACAAAAGTTATTCGCAGTTTACAAGGTTAAATCTTTAAAATCATTCTAATTTTGCAATGTGGACATTGCAAAATGCAATATTTTAATTATCTTTGCAAAAAATTCTTAGATGGAGTCGTTTTACAAAACCCATACATATTTAGTCGAAAATGTGCAATTGCCGGTGCGGAGGCAGTTGATGGACGAAATTGATTGGAACCACCGCCTGATAGGTATAAAAGGCAGTCGTGGTGTAGGTAAAACGACTTTTTTATTGCAATACGCTAAAGAAAATTTCGGAAGCAACCGTAGTTGTTTGTATGTTAACTTCAACAACTTTTACTTCACACAACACAGTTTGGTGGAGTTTGCAGGTGATTTTTGCAAACAAGGCGGTAAAACACTGTTAATTGATCAAACTTTTAAATACGAAAACTGGTCGAAGGAACTCCGCGAATGTTACGAGCGCTACCCTAATCTGCACATTATTTTTTCCGGCTCCTCGGTAATGCGATTAATCGAAGATAACGACGATTTACAGGATATTGTTTCGGTTTATAATTTAAGAGGATTTTCGTTCCGCGAATTTCTGAATTTAAAGTGTGGCACCAATTTTAAATCGCTTACATTAAAAGAAATAACTCAAAAATCGGGAGCTTTATCAAACGAAATCTGTTTGCAACTACAGCCACTCGATTATTTCGAAGATTATTTGCATCATGGTTTTTATCCGTTTTTTCTCGAAAACAGAAGTTATTCGGAAAACCTGCTCAAGACCATGAATATGATGCTCGAAGTAGATGTTTTACTTATCAAACAAATTGAACTAAAGTATTTATCCAAAATTCGTAAACTGCTTTATATCATTATGGGTGATGCGCCTTCGGCACCGAATGTAAGTCAGTTGAGCGTAGAAATTGAAACTTCGCGCGCAACTATTATGAATTATATCAAATATTTGAAAGATGCGCGTTTGCTCAATTTACTTTATTCCGAAAGCGAAGAATATCCAAAAAAACCCAAACAACTGTACGTACAGAATACCAATTTGATGCATGCTGTTTATCCCGAAAAAGTAAATCGCGAAGCAGAATATAAAACCTTTTTGTACAATGCATTGCATGCCAAACACAAAATAAACAAAGGACGTAAAAATAGTGACTTTTTGGTAGACCATGAACTAAATTTTAAATTAGATAACAATACAAACCACAAACCATCGGCTAAAACATTTTATGTTACGACCGAACAAACTGCAAGCGGCAAAAATCAGATTCCGCTGTGGTTGTTGGGGTTTATTTATTAAATAGATGTCGGACAACGGACGACAGACAACAGAAAATTTTCTTAATAACAACGGCGTAGCCAAATAACGCAAAGCATATAACATAAAATATAATTATCAATTTTAATACAAACAAAAAATGGCACAAACAAAAAAGTTTTTGACATGTGATGGAAATCAGGCTGCTGCGCATATAGCTTATATATTCAGCGAAGTGGCTGCGATTTATCCTATCACGCCATCGTCCACCATGGCTGAATATGTGGATGAATGGGCTGTAGCAGGCCGTAAAAATATGTACGGCGAAAAGGTTCAGGTACAGGAAATGCAATCGGAAGCAGGAGCTGCTGCAGCAATGCACGGATCGCTACAAGCCGGTGCGTTGACTACTACATTTACAGCATCGCAAGGTTTATTGCTGATGATTCCGAATATGTATAAAGTTGCCGGAGAATTGCTTCCGGGCGTTTATCACGTTTCGGCTCGTGCATTAGCTTCGCATGCGCTTTCAATTTTTGGTGACCATCAGGATGTTATGGCTGTTCGTCAGACAGGTTGTGCTTTGTTTGCAACCGGTTCGGTACAGGAAGTAATGGATTTGGCTGCTGTTGCTCATTTAGCTTCTATCAAAACCCGCATTCCATTTGTTCACTTCTTCGATGGTTTCCGTACTTCGCACGAAATTCAGAAAATTGAAGAAATTGACCAAGATGCTGTTGTTGGTTTATTAGACCAAGATGCTTTAAAAGAATTCCGCAATCGTGCATTAAGCCCTGAACACCCTGTGGTTCGTGGTACTGCTCAAAATGGTGATATTTACTTCCAAGCTCGCGAAGCTTGTAATCCTTTCTATGATGCAGTTCCTGCAGTGGTTGAAGATTATTTGAACCAATTGAGCGAAATTACAGGTCGCAAATATGGCTTATTCGATTATTATGGAGCACCTGATGCCGACCGCGTGGTTGTAGCTATGGGCTCTGCTACCGAAGCTATTCGCGAAGGTATTGATTACCTGAGTGCTAAAGGCGAAAAAGTAGGTTTAATTTCTGTTCACCTGTATCGTCCTTTCTCTGCTAAACATTTTCTTTCGGTAATGCCTAAATCAGTAAAACGCGTTTGTGTGCTCGATCGTACCAAAGAACCGGGTGCTGGTGGAGAACCTTTGTATTTAGATGTAAAAGACGTATTGTACGGAACCGAAAATCAACCATTAATAGTTGGTGGTCGTTATGGCTTGTCGTCGAAAGACTTCACTCCTGCTCAGGTATTGTCGGTTTATCAAAACTTAAGCTTACCTTCACCACGTAATGGTTTTACTGTGGGTATTGTGGACGATGTAACCTTCACTTCACTCCCATTGGGCGATGAAATTCCGATGGGTGTCGAAGGAACTTACGAAGCTAAATTCTATGGTTTGGGTGCCGATGGTACAGTAGGTGCAAACAAAAATTCTATTAAAATTATTGGTGACAACACTAATAAATATTCTCAAGCATATTTTGCTTACGACTCGAAAAAATCGGGTGGATTTACCAGCTCACATCTTCGTTTTGGCGACAAACCAATTCGTTCTACTTATTTAGTAACAACTCCCGACTTTGTAGCTTGTCACGTTCAGGCTTACCTGCGTTTGTACGATGTAACCAAGGGATTGAAGAAAAACGGTACATTCTTGTTGAATACCGTTTGGAATGAAGAAGAAGTGAAGAAAAATCTTCCTACCAATGTGAAAAAATATTTAGCTGCTAATAATATTACATTATATATTATAAATGCAACGAATATTGCTCTGGGAATTGGACTTGGTAATCGTACCAACACTATTTTGCAATCGGCATTCTTCAAAATTACCAACGTTATTCCTTACGAATTAGCTGTTGAAAAAATGAAATATGCTATCGTAAAATCGTATGGTAAAAAAGGCGAAAAAGTTATCAATATGAACTATGCAGCTGTTGACCGTGGTGGCGAATATATTAAAATAGATGTTCCTGCCGAGTGGGCTAACCTGCTTGACGACAATGCTGTTATTGGGGCTAATATTCCTGATTTTATCAAAAATATTGTTGTTCCGGTAAATGCACAAAAAGGTGATGATATACCTGTATCAGCATTCAAAGGACGCGAAGATGGAACTTGGAATCAGGGTACAGCCAAATACGAAAAACGTGGTGTAGCTGCTTTTGTCCCTGTTTGGGATAAAGACAACTGTATTCAGTGTAACCAATGTGCTTATGTTTGCCCTCACGCTGCTATCCGTCCATTTGTGTTGAATACCAACGAGTTGAGCAAAGCACCGTTTGCTGCCGACACATTGAAAGCCAACGGTAAACAATTTGTTGACATGAGCTTCCGTATTCAGGTTGATGTGTTAGATTGTATGGGTTGCGATAACTGTGCTGAAGTTTGTCCGGGCAATAAAAATGGTAAAGCGCTTAAAATGGTGCCTATCGAAACACAATATGAAAACCAAACAAACTGGGATTTCTGTGTGGATGAAGTAAAAACCAAACAACATTTGGTGGATACAAAAGCCAACGTGAAAAACTCACAGTTTGCAACGCCATTGTTTGAGTTCTCTGGTGCTTGTGCGGGTTGCGGCGAAACTCCTTATGTAAAATTGGTTACACAATTGTTTGGCGACCGTCAGATGGTTTCGAATGCAACTGGTTGTAGTTCAATTTATTCAGCTTCTGCTCCTTCTACTCCATACACAGTTAACGACGAAGGTCGTGGACCTGCATGGGCTAACTCTTTGTTCGAAGACAATGCTGAGTTTGGTATTGGTATGGTTTTCGCTAACGATAACATGCGCGAACGTGTAGTACGCTTAATGAACGAAGTAATTGCTGAAAACAGCTGTTCCGATGAGTTGAAAAACTTATTTACCGAATGGATTGAATTCAAAAATAATGCTGAAAAATCAAAAGAATTGGCAGCAAAAATTACACCGCTTGTAAAAGAAAACAATTCGGATAAATGTAAACAGATAGCCGAAATGAGTCAGTATTTGATTAAAACTTCTCAATGGATTATTGGTGGTGATGGTTGGGCTTACGATATTGGTTTCGGTGGTTTGGATCACGTTATTGCTTCGGGTAAAGACGTTAATATACTCATTCTCGATACCGAAGTTTACTCAAACACAGGCGGACAAGCTTCAAAATCGACTCCGGTTGGTGCGATAGCTAAATTTGCTGCTTCGGGTAAAAAAATTCGCAAAAAAGACCTTGGTATGATGGCTGCCACTTACGGTTATGTATATGTAGCTCAAGTAGCTATGGGTGCTAATCAGGCACAAACACTCAAAGCTATCCGCGAAGCTGAAGCCTATAATGGACCTTCAATTGTTATTGCTTACTCTCCTTGTATCAGTCACGGATTAGCTGCTGGTATGGGACATGCCAACGATGAGCAAGAAAAAGCCGTGAAATGCGGATACTGGCATTTGTATCGCTTCAATCCTGATTTGGAAGCTGAAGGCAAAAACCCAATGCAATTGGATTCGAAAGAGCCAAATTGGGATGAGTTCCAAAACTTCCTCAATGGTGAACTGCGTTATTCAGCATTGACGAAACAATTCCCAGCAGAAGCAGAAGAGCTGTTTAAAGCTGCCGAAAAAAATGCTAAATGGCGTTTTAATAGTTACAAACGTATGGCTGAACAGGTATTTTAAACCTAACCCCATCTCCTTGAGGAGAGGGGAACAAAAAACTCCGGATAACGAATGTTGTCCGGAGTTTTTTTGTGCAACACGAGTATTATAGTACTCTCCAATGTTAGAACAACTTCAGCAGCATGTTAAGATATGTTTTGTTGCTGCAAATTAGTCCGCCGGTTGTAGCTCGTATTTCTTGGCTAAACTCTCAATGGTTTCACACTCTTTTAAACTCTATAAAACTACTTTTGCTTTGAATTCTTTGCTGAATTTTCTC
>DYSC01000054.1 GCA_020726365.1 Porphyromonas sp. | reverse complement strand
TTTGGGTTTATTTTTATAAAAAACCTATTGATACAGATGAAAACAGCGACAGCATAAAAACCGAAGTAGTTATACAGTCTGCAACACCGGTTGCTTATCCGGTAATTATGCGATTGCTTCAATCCGATGTAATCAGAAAAAATATAAAAATAAAAGAACTAAAAGTATGGGAGGAGACAGAAAAGCACCTTGCTTGGATTGCCAACGGAAAAGCAGACATTAGTTTTTCGGCTTTAATAACTTCAATAAAATTACAAAAAGCAGATATAAAAATTCCGGCTCTTTTTGTTTGGGATAATTTTGTCATTCTTACCCGATACAAAGCAAAAGGTTTCGAGGACATAAAAGATAAAACAATTTATACGCCTTTATTTGAAGAAGCGCCTCCAACAAAAATTACAAAATACTTGATAAAAGCAAAAGGTTTAAATCCCGATGATTTTAATTTTGCTTACGGCAAACCTTTCGGAAGACCAGAGGAAATTTACGCAGCTTTTGTTCAAGGACAGGCAGATACAGTTATTCTGAGAGAACCCGAAGCAAGTTATGCCCTTAAAATAATGCAAGACAGAGGCGAAGAAGTATCCATACTGTCGTATAATGAAATTTGGAATGAAGTAAACCCCGGTTTTGGAAGTTTTCCCAATGCAGGTATTGTATTTAAAGGCGAATTTGTGCGTCAAAATCCTGAATTGGCAAAAGTGTTTTTAGATGAACTAAAAAGTGCCATTGACTGGGTAAATGAGAATAAACCCGAAGCAGCCGATTTATCATTTGATATGATGCGACAACCCGCTGACAGAGTGGAATTATTTTTGAACAGAGTTAATTTCAAGTATGTAAGTGGAGATAACTTAGTTGAAAAGGTTAGAGATTATATGAGAGTATTGGAGCAACAAAATATAATTGAAAGCAAATTAGAAGAAAGTTATTACGAGATTTTTAAAATGTAAGTATCTGAATTATAAATATAAACATCAATTTTTAAAAAAAATGGAAAGTCAAGCAGAAAAAAAATGTATTGTATGCAATGCAAGTCATAATGAAGTCCCGGTTACAAGATTTGAGTACAAGGAAAGTGTATTTTATATATGCCCACAGCATATCCCTGTATTAATTCACGACCCGCAAAAATTAGTAGGTTTAATACCTGATGCCCAGAACTTAAATGCGGGTTGATTCGTAATCAGTCCCGTATCTACATTTTTCCATCACAAAAAATTCCCATAAACCAGATTTAACATCTGGCTTATGGGAATTTAATTTATGGTTTCTACTCCGACTAAATTTGCGTATTAACCCAAATTTAGAATTATTCAGTAAATTCCATTAAATAAGCCTTTATAAATGCATCTATATCGCCGTCCATTACTGCATTTACGTTTGATGTTTGGTAGTTGGTACGATGGTCTTTTACACGACGATCGTCGAAAACATAGCTGCGAATTTGCGAACCCCACTCAATTTTCTTTTTACCTGCTTCCACAACTGCACTGGCGGCTCGGCGTTTTTCAAGTTCAAGTTCGTAAAGTTGCGATTTCAGTAAGCGAATGGCATTGTCTTTATTGCCAAATTGTGAACGACTTTCGGTGTTTTCAATTACAATTTCGTCCATCAAATTGGTTACCGGATTCATAAATTTATAGTGCAAGCGAACGCCAGTTTCTACTTTATTTACATTTTGCCCACCAGCACCCGACGAACGAAAGGTATCCCATGTTAACATTCCCGGATTAACTTCAATTTCGATGGTGTCGTCTACCAACGGAACAACATAAACCGATGTAAATGAGGTCATTCGTTTGCCCTGAGCATTGAAAGGTGAAACACGCACCAAGCGATGAACGCCGTTTTCGCTTTTCAGGTATCCATACGCCATTTCGCCATCAAATTGCATAGTTACAGTTTTAATTCCGGCCTCGTCGCCATCTTGAATATTGGTAATTTCTACCTTGTAACCCTGTCGCTCAGCCCAACGCTGATACATACGGAAAAGCATATCAGCCCAATCCTGTGCTTCGGTACCACCGGCACCAGCCACAATTTTAATAACTGCGCCTAACTTGTCCTCCTCTTTCGAAAGCATATTTTTAAGCTCGAGCGATTCTACCTGTTCCAAAGCATGCTGATAGGCAGCATCCACTTCTTCTTCCGAAACAGCCTCTTCTTTATAAAAATCGAATGCTAACTGAAGTTCCTCGATAGCAGTTTTTACGTCTTTGTAGCCTTCAACCCATTTTTTTAGGTCTTTTATCTTGCGCATTTGTGCTTCCGCAGCTTTGGCATCGTCCCAAAATCCGGGTGCTTGCGTGCGTAAATCTTCTTCTTCTATTTGGATGGTCTTTGAATCGATGTCAAAGGTACCTCCTCAACGCGATCTCGCGCTCCAACACATCTTTAAGTTGGTCTGTAGTAATCATTTTTTGTATTTATTAATTTGGAGTGCAAAAGTACGGATTTATTCGTTGTTAATTTTACGAAGTGATATATAAATTGATAGAAAAAAAATTAAAATTATTCTATCGCAATCTTTCTAAGCGGGAAGCATCAAGCCGAAGTAAAATAAAAAGCATAATGGTAAAGCCCCATAATGAAGAACCTCCATAACTGAAAAAGGGTAACGGAATACCAATTACCGGCATAATTCCCAATACCATTCCGATATTAATCATAAGGTGAAAAAAGAAAATACTGGCAACAGAATACGCATAAATTCGATTGAAAGATTCGCGCTGTCGTTCTGCTATGCGTAGAATACGCATAAGTAGTAACCAATAAATTACCAAAACTAGTGTTGAACCCCAAAAGCCATGTTCCTCGCCAACGGTACAAAAAATAAAGTCGGTATCCTGTTCGGGTACATATTTCAGTTTTGTTTGTGTACCGTTCAAAAAACCTTTTCCCAAAAATCCACCAGAGCCAATGGCTATCTTCGATTGATTAACATTGTAGCCTGCACCCGAAAGGTCATCTTCCATGTTTAAAAGTACCTTTATTCGCACCTGTTGATGGGGTTCGAGTACTTTTTCGAAAAGATAATCAGACGAATAGCAAAATGCAACCGAGCCAATACTTATTGCCGCAACCAACCAATACTGTTTGTGGCGCGTAATTAATCCTTGTGAAATCCAATAAATTGAACTTAACAAAACAATACCCAGCGCTACATAGTTGAAATTGATTTTGTACCAAACATTTAAAATCAGTGATATCACTATTAAAATTCCAATTCCAAGCGATGAATAGCCGGCTTCTTTTGAATGACGAGCGCGAAAAAAGGAATACCAAAGTTGAATGGCTATTAATAAGCCCATTGCTATCAGAAAACCTAAAGTGCCTTGGTCGATGCCTATTGTAACTGTGCTAAAGCGTATTACGATAACAAACAGAATTATTGCCAATACAATTAAGAGTAGAATAATTCCGTTCATCCCTTCGCGGTATAGCATAAGTATAAAGGCAATAAATACGAGTGCCGAACCTGTTTCTTTTTGAAGTATAATTAGTGCAAAAGGCAGGAAAATAAACATACCTAAGGGTATCAAATCGCGCCATGTACGCAATTTGTAGTTGTACGAACTCATAAACCGCGAAAGAGCTAAAGCTGTAGCCATTTTGGCTAACTCGGCAGGCTGAAAACTTACGGGACCAATCACCAACCACGATCGGGAACCTTTTATGTCGGGAGCCACAAAAATAGTAATAATCAACAACGCAATTGTGGCGGCGTAAATGGAATAAGCAAAAAAGCTATACATTTTATAATCTACAAGCAAAAGCATGCCTCCAATGGCAAATGCAGTCATAATCCACACAAACTGCTTGCCGGCACGTTGATCCCAATTGAGAATGCCTGATTGATCGAAGTTATAACTTGCTCCGTAAATACTCACCCAACCCATTAAAACCAAAATAACGAAATACGCTACTGTAGTCCAGTCGATGGCATATTTTATACTAACGTTCTTTGACACTGGCATTAGTTACAATATTAGTTATTCGTTCTTCTAATTCTGTTCGTGTAATTTTTTCCTGTAGGTATAATTCGGCCATTAAGCTGAAAATAGGCGCAGCGTAAGTAGATCCGAATCCGGCATTTTCCACCACAATAGCTACTGCAATTTTGGGATTTTCGCGTGGTGCAAAGCCCACAAAAAGCGAGTGGTCTTTGCCGTGTGGGTTTTGTACTGTTCCGGTTTTTCCACACATTTGAATGCTGTCGATGCGCGACGAACGTGCTGTACCTGATTCGAAAACGCGTGACATACCCTCTTGCACTGTCGGGAAAAATCGTTCATCTACTTTAGCTCTGTGAATTTTGGCTAACATTGTATCCGATTTATGTAAATGTGGCGTAATGTAATAGCCCTTGTTAGCTATAGCAGCCATTGTGTTGGCTAACTGCAGAGGGGTAACTAATACTTCTCCTTGCCCAATAGAATTCGAACGTATAGTGATAGCACGCCAACCTGTTAGAGCTTTATAAACCTTATTATAAAATTTTTGAGTAGGAATATAACCACGCGATTGTTCGTACAAATCGCCATCGGTAAATTTTTCACCTAACCCAAAGCTTTTTATACGGTCGACCCATTCATCGTAATTTGTTCTGAATAAAATATTTTTTTCGCCATAGCCATTTTTTTCAATAGTATTCTGAAAGGCATGCCAAAAGTAAGGGTTACAACTTTGCTCTATTGCCTGTACCAAATTAACTGGAGATCCATGATGGTGTGTACATTTTATGGGAGATGATGCAGGTCCGTTACAAGAAAATTGAGTATGCTCATTTATACCACCCATTTGCTGACACACCAAAGCCTGCAAAGGTTTGAAAGCCGATCCGGGTGAGTATTGTGCTTGTGTTGCACGGTTCATAAGGGGTTTTGTGGGGTCGTTGAGTAAAGCTCTGTAATTTTTAGAACGCTGCCGTCCAACTAAAATGGAAGGGTCGAATGCAGGGTTTGATACCATAACGAGGATTTCGCCTGTTTTTGGTTCAATAGCCACCACACTTCCTACTTTGCCTTTCATTAATTTTTCGGCAAGTACCTGTAGTTTTATATCGAGCGTAAGTGTCAGATTCTGACCGGCGCGGGCAGGAACATCGTTTTTACCATTTTCGTATTTTCCTTTAATGCGGCCTTTGGCATCGCGCAATAGAATTTCCATTCCTTTTTGACCGCGCAAAGCTTCTTCGTAGGAATATTCTATTCCATCTCGTCCGGCATAGTCGCCAGATTTGTAGTAATCATCTTTTTCGATACGTCGCTGTGTTACTTCGCCAATATTCCCTAATACATGAGCTGCATTGGGGTAGGCATATTCACGTAACGTACGGTTTTGAATATAGAATCCAAGATATTTGTACATAGATTGTTGAAAAGAGGCAATATCCTTGATGTCTAACTGAGTCATAAAAATTTGAGGTGTGTACGACGAATATCCCAAATTTTTACGTCGGTCTTTAATTTCGGCAATTCGATCGATAAATTCCTCTTTGGTAATGTTCAACGAGCGACAAAACGAAATAGTATCTAAGTTATGTATTTCGCGCACAATGAGCGTAATATCATAAGCCGGTTTGTTGTAGACGAGCAATACACCATTACGGTCGTAAATCAATCCGCGTGGAGGGAAAAGCGTTTTTTTCAGAAAAGCGTTACTATCAGCACCTTCCTTGTATTTGCTTTCTAAAATTTGAATAGAAAATAAACGCAAAATGTAAATAACAATTACCACCGTAATGATAGTAGCTATTACCCGTTGCCGGTTTTGAAGCGAATCATTAATCATTTATCTGCGGTTCAATGATTTTAGTCCTAAAATAATCAAAATTGATATAACCGAACTTAGTAACGTTTTGAAAAGTACGAGCCAAAAGTGTGAGAATGAAAATGCTTCGAGAAAAAATAATGCCGAATGGTGTAAAAATACCATTACAAAAACATATTTTACATAAGCCCCCACGCCAAAACTGTGGAACGATGGAGTAGGGTTATTTCCTTCGTCGATAGACGTAAATATTTGAATAACAAAGCTTCGTGCGTAAGCAATTAGTATCGATGCAAAAGCATGCATTCCGAGTGTGTTCGAAAATACGTCGATCAGCAATCCGATTGCAAATCCAAAAACCAATGTAAGCCAACGTGGCAAACGCACCGGCAACGAGATGATAAAAAGAATATAAATATAGGGATTGATAAAACCCAAGAATTGGATATTATTCAGTATTAATACCTGAGCAAGTACTAACAAAATGAAAGAAACTATATTTTGAATTACGGTCAGCATGTTTATTTTTCGGTTGCAACTTGTTCTAAGTACCGTTGTTCGCGGTAGTTTTTATAATCAATTACTTTAACATGCGACAAAGTACGAAAATCTACTGCCAATTTTACACGAATGCTGTAATAAGGGTCGCTTTCTTTAATGTTGAAATTATCTATTGTGCCAACAGGTATTCCCTCAGGGAAAGTATTTGTAAATCCACTTGTTACCAACGAATCGCCGAGCGAAAATTTCACATGTCGTGCAATATCATTCAGGTTTGCATACAGATAATTAAAACCTGTCCATTGAAGCGTACCGCTGTAATTACTTTTGGTGAATTTACAGTTTATACGAATTTTATCGTTCAAAATAGGGATTACCACAGCAAATTTATCCGAAACCGTTTTAACTATCCCTACAACACCCAAGTCGCTCACCACACCCATATCTACTTTTATACCATCACGGATACCTTTGTTTAAGGTTATGTAATTCTGAAGTTTATTGGTGGAACTATTGATAACTTTTGCCGAAATAAATTTGTATTCCATTTCGGGCGGAATGTGAAATCGTATGGAATCTTTTTGTTCAGGACTGATGGCAGTTAATTGATTGCGGAGCTGAATAATCTCGTTTTTGAGGGCAGTGTTTTCTCCCGAAAGACTTTCGTTGGAGGCTTTGAGTTTAAAAAACTCTACTACCGAGTTACTCATTTCGTAAAACGAAGCCACAGTAGCATTACTCGACGAAAGAAACACACTTTTCTGATATTCCTGATTTTTTACAATAAGGCTAAATGATATTACTTCTAAAAAGAGAAACAATATCAAAACACTGTATTGGATAAGGAAATTAATCAGATTGCGCATGGGCAGTTTTTGTGTTATTCGAAAAAGGCAGGCAATATTATGAAAATTACATTCACAAATTTACCTGCATTCTGTGTTTTGAAGTGCGTTTATCGAATCAAGAATGAAAACTTATCTACGTTTTTCAATGCAACACCTGTTCCGCGAGCTACAGCGCGCAATGGATCGTCGGCAATGTGGAATTGGATGTTCAACTTATCTGTCAAACGTTTATCCAAACCACGTAGTAATGCGCCACCACCGGCTAAGTAAATTCCTTTTTCAACGATATCGGCATACAATTCGGGAGGAGTTTGCTCCAATGCACTCAGGATAGCTGCTTCAATTTTCGAAATCGATTTTTCGAGGCAATGTGCTATTTCCTGATACGAAATCGGAATTTCCATTGGCAATGCTGTCATACGGTTTGGTCCGCGCACAATATAATCTTCCGGCGCATCTTCCAAATCGGTCAGTGCAGCGCCTACGTTTATTTTAATCATTTCGGCAGTACGCTCGCCCACTTTAATGTTGTGCATACGACCCATGTATTCCACAATGTCGAGTGTTAGGTCGTCGCCAGCAATACGGATAGATTTATTTGAAACAATGCCACCCAACGAAATTACAGCAATTTCGGTAGTACCACCACCTATATCAACAATCATACAGCCTGTAGGTGCTTCTACGTCGATTCCAATACCGATAGCTGCTGCCATTGGTTCATAAATCATATATACTTCGCGTCCACCGGCATGTTCCGATGAGTCACGAACGGCACGAATTTCCACCTCAGTACTGCCTGAAGGAATACAAACTACCATTTTGAGCGAAGGTGAAAAAAGCTGACTTTTTGTTGGAATCATTTTTATCATGCCTCTAATCATCAGTTCGGCAGCATAGAAGTCTGCAATCACACCGTCGCGTAGCGGTCGCACAGTACGAATTCCTTCGTTTTCTTTCCCTTGCATCTGACGCGCTTTTTCGCCAATAGCAATCAATTTATCAGTACGTTTATCCAAAGCTACTACTGATGGTTCATCCACTACAATTTTATCGTTGTGAATGATAATTGTGTTGGCCGTTCCGAGGTCAATCGCAATTTCCTGTGTAAATGAAAATAATCCCATATTTTTATATTCGAGTTATTTGCTTCGCTGTTATTTGGCTTGGCTGTTATTTGTGCTACGCACGTTATTTAGCTTCGCGTTATTTGTGCTACGCACGTTATTAATTGTTGTTTTAAATTGTTTTGACTTTAAACTTTAAACTTTAAATTTTCTATTGACTGTTGTCCGTCGTTATTTTTTAATGTTTAAAATGTCTGAATCCGGTCGTTACCATTGACTGACCATTTTTGTTACAAGCGTCAATTGAATCCTGATCCTTGATAGAACCTCCGGGCTGTATCACAGCTGTAATTCCTGCTTCGGCAGCTATCTGTACGCTGTCCGAAAAAGGGAAGAAAGCATCCGAAGCCATCACAGCTCCCTTTAAATCAAAACCGAACGAACCTGCTTTGTCAATAGCTTGTTCTAAAGCATCCACGCGTGAAGTTTGACCTACACCGCTGGCACACAATTGTTTGTTTTTTGCCAATACAATGGCATTCGATTTGGTATGTTTTACAATTTTATTTGCAAAAATCAAATCTTCGATTTCTTGTTCGGTAGGCGCTTTTTCAGTTACAACCTTCATATCTTCAGCGGTTTCAGTTTTTAAGTCTTTGTCCTGAACGAGAACTCCGTTGAGCAAGGTGCGAACCTGTTGTGTGCGAACTTTTGCATTTTTCAGAATCAGAATAATACGATTTTTCTTCTGACCTAAAACTTCCAATGCATCCAAATCGTAATCGGGAGCAATAACTACTTCGAAGAAAATTTTAGTCATTTCTTCGGCAGTGGCTTTGTCAACAATGGCATTGGTGATTAATACGCCTCCAAAAGCCGAAACAGGGTCGCCTGCCAACGCAGCATTCCATGCTTCAACTAATTGTGGGCGTGATGCAATACCGCAAGCGTTGTTGTGTTTCAGAATAGCAAAAGTAATATCTTCAAAATCGTTTATCAGATTTACTGCGGCATCGATGTCAAGGAGATTATTGTACGAAATTTCTTTGCCTTGTAATTGCTCAAACATGTCGTCGAATTTTCCGAAGAAAACTCCCGAT
Source organism: Porphyromonas sp. (assembly GCA_020726365.1). Lineage (GTDB taxonomy): Bacteria > Bacteroidota > Bacteroidia > Bacteroidales > Paludibacteraceae > Paludibacter. The sequence goes on along the minus strand of DYSC01000054.1, from coordinate 4,072 downwards.
TGATGTGGGTTTTCGCCATAGCGAAGTACTTTGGCATTATCTTCCGTGAAGCGGAAGGCTGATTTTTCTTCGCCATCGAAATAATTAAAAATGGCCGAATCGTAGTGCGACGAAACAGCGAAAGCTTCTTTGGCAAACCAGCGACGTTCTTCGAATGTTGTTTGAGCACCGTTTGCTTCGAGTACATCGAGCAATGGTTGATATTGGTCCTGCGAAGCTACGATTACTACATCTTTGAAATTTTTAGCTGCTGCGCGAATTAAAGAAATACCACCAATGTCGATTTTTTCGATGGTAGTGGGTTCGTCGGCTCCGGCTGCCACAGTGGCTTCGAAAGGATATAAATCTACAATGACTAAATCAATTTCAGGAATTTCGTACTCTTCAATTTGCGCATTATCTTCAGCAAGTTCGCGTCGACACAAAATACCTCCGAATACTTTAGGGTGAAGCGTTTTTACACGCCCGCCTAAAATGGATGGATAACCCGTTAAATCTTCAACAGCACTACAAGGAATATCCAACGATTCGATAAAACTTTGCGTTCCTCCGGTTGATATAAATTCTACACCTTGTTCGTGTAGTTCTTTTATGATAATATCCAATTTATTTTTGTGATAAACAGATACTAAGGCTGTTTTGATTTGTTTGCGCTCCATACTTGTATTTTTAGTTTATTTATGGGATGCAAAAGTACGAAAAAAAATTGTTAAATCAATGATTAAATGTCATACATTTTGTAAGTTTTCGAATATAGGTTATTAACCAAATTTTGAAAGTAATTCGCTTTGCGAAATCGTGGTATGAATCGATTTTCCATCAGGCGTAAAATTGTTGTTTTGGCATGCAAAAAGTCGGTCGATAACATCCGACATTTCTTGCGAAGTGAGTTGTTGGCCTGTTTTAATTGCAGTTGATTTTGCAAGCGAAAGGGCTATTATTTCGTATAGACTTTGTGCAGTATCGCTCCCTGTGTTTTGAACACTTTCAATCATTTCCCGAAGTAAATCTACTATGCCCGAAGCATTCAGCAAAGCCGGAATTCCATTGATTTGTATTTGATTTTTTGTGTCATGAGAAAAGTTAAATCCAACAGCTTTTAATGCATCTTCAATCATTTGAAAATGCAATATGTCATGTTCGTTCAACTCCATTTCTTCCGGAAAAATCAGCTGCTGCGAATGGGCTGTATGTTGTTCAATATCTTTTAGATACGATTCGAAAAGTATCCGTACATGCGCTCTGTGTTGATCGATAATCAGCATGCCCGATTTTATTCCGGTAATAATAAAGCGACTTTTGAACTGAAAGTTAGTCGAGTGAAATTCATCGCCTAAAAGCATTTTTTGTTGTTCGGGCTCCGATTCTATCAATAAGTGTTCGATGGTCGAAGGGGCTACCGATTGTGGCGAATTCTCTGTTGGGTAATCAGCCAACGAAGGACTGATTTTTGCTTCTTTTTCGAAGCCGCCATATAGTTTTTCCCAATCGAACGAGGGGCGTTTGTATGAGGTGTTGAATGGGTTGTAATCAGGGTTGAAATTTGTTTGAGGTGGTTTTACATTTTCGGCGTTTAAATTCATTGGCATTTCGGGCGCACCTTCACGGTCGAAATCGATGGATGGCGTCACATTAAATTTGCCCAAAGCCTCTTTCACCGTTGCCGAAAGAATAGACCAAATTGCCTGTTCGTTTTCGAATTTTATTTCGGTTTTGGTGGGATGAATATTAATGTCGATGCTTTGCGGGTCAACTTCGAAATAAATAAAATAAGATGGATTCTCCGATGATTGAATCAGGTTGTTGTAGACCAATGTTACTGCTTTGTGAAAGTAAGGATGTCGCATGTAGCGTCCGTTTACAAAGAAATACTGTTGTGCCGATTTTTGAGCATATTCGGGTTTCCCAATAAAGCCGATAATACTCACTAAACCATTCGAAGTCTCAATATTAAGCAATTGTTGCTGAATTTTTTTCTTTGAATTACCAAATACAGCATCAATGCGTATTTTCAGATTCGATGCCTGAAGGTGATACATTTCTTCATCGCCATCAAAAAAAGAAAATTCTATATCGGGATTTACCAACACAATTCTGTAAAACTCAGTCAGAATATGCGACTTTTCCACATTATCGCTTTTCAGAAACCTGCGTCGTGCCGGTACATTGAAAAACAGATTTTTTACGTAAAAAGTAGTTCCCCGTTCGCATTGAACTGTTTCCTGTTTAAAAACACGCGTTCCGGCAATTTCAATGGCAACACCCAATTCATCATCATGGCGGCGGGTGCGCATTTCTACCTGTGCCACAGCAGCAATCGAAGCCAACGCTTCGCCTCTGAAACCCATAGTACGCAATGCAAATAAGTCGGATGCTTCCCGTATTTTGGAGGTGGCATGTCGTTCAAAAGCCATGCGCGCATCTGTTTCACTCATGCCTTTCCCGTTATCCGAAACCTGTAGGAGCGTACGTCCGGCATCTTTTATAACAATCTGAATAAAAGTAGCACCTGCATCAATTGCATTTTCAACAAGTTCTTTAAGTACAGATGCAGGACGTTGAATCACTTCACCGGCAGCAATCTGGTTTGCGACTGAATCGGGAAGTAAATGAATAATATCACTCATTATTAATAGCTTAGCAAATAATACAAAATGGCAAGCATGGCAAAAAGTATAATTACAAGGCGCAGATTTGATTTACGCATTTGCTCTACTCTGTAATTTTTATTTTTATCGGCCATTTCTCTGAATACACCACGTTTTAGTGTTGGATTATAAGGTTCATCGCCGTTTTTAATAGCTCGTTCTTTTTCCTTTGCTTTTTTCTCTTCTTTTTTTGGGTCGTAATAGATGTAGCGATACCCGTATTCGCGAGGTTTGTATAAATTGAAGAAGCCCATTTTTAAATATATTTTTCGTCGAAATTTAACGTCGCATCATTCACATATTGACGAATATTTTGTTCGTCTTCCAATTTGCAAATAAGCAATACATTATCCGATTCGGCAACAATATAACCATCCAAATCCTGAATAACAGCTAATTTGTTATTTGGTAATGCTACGATATTATTTTTCGCACCATAAAACATGCTTTCGCATTTAAGCGTTACGTTTTGGTCTTTGTCCTTGGGCGACATTTCGTAAAGTGAGCCCCAAGTTCCTAAATCGGTCCAACCAAAATCGGAACAAAGCACATGCACGTCTGTTGCCTTTTCCATTATACCATAGTCGATGGAAATATTGGGGCAAGTTGGATACATTTCGTCGATAAAAGCCTGTTCAGCAGCAGTGTTGTACACGGCTTTTCCTTCGTCGAATTTGGTTGCTACTTCGGGGAGCAGGTTGGAAAAAGCAGCATCAATGGTTTGCAAATTCCAAAGGAAAATACCCGAATTCCAGAAAAATTCACCTGTTTCAAAAAAAATCTGTGCTAATTCTGCATTTGGTTTTTCGGTAAAGGTTTTTACTTTGCGCAAAGCAGTTTCACCTTCAGCAATTTGAATATACCCGTAACCTGTTTCGGGGCGGCTTGGTTTTATGCCCAATGTAAGTAGTGAATTGTTGTTTTCAACAAAGTCAAGTCCAATTTTTATAGTATCTAAAAAGTCGTTTTCTTTCAAAATAAGATGGTCGGATGGAGCTACTACAATGTTTGCTTTATTGGTAATTGCTTTGATTCTGTTTACGGCATAAGCTATGCATGGAGCTGTATTTCGGCGGTTTGGTTCCAATAACACCTGATTTTCTTTAATCTCTGGTAATTGTTCCAATATCAAATCTTTGTAAATTACATTCGAAACAATCAGTATGTTCTCGGTCGGCATTACATGGCGGAAACGATCGAAAGTCATTTGCAAAAGCGAACGGCCTGTGCCAAAAAAATCGAGAAACTGTTTGGGGCGATTGTTACGACTGAAAGGCCAAAAGCGGCTTCCAATGCCACCTGCCATAATAATGCAATAGTTATTTTCCATGTTTTTTATAATAGTTTTATATTGTATCAAAAAAATCGTACTAAGATACAATGTTTTTTTATTAGATAGAAATTTTTTGTTTAAAATTAAATAT
>DYSC01000197.1 GCA_020726365.1 Porphyromonas sp. | reverse complement strand
CTCTAAGTGCCTATACCAATTAAATTATATTTGTCAAAAAAAAATGTGAGTTGATAATCTTTTCGGAATATATAAAGTTATTACTTTTGATTAGCAAATTCAGAGCTGAGTTGAAGTATCAAACGCTTTTTGCAAAAGAATTGCTCCAACCTTTATGCGTCCGATTGTCCGAAACTGAAAGAAATCGCATCTATAAATACGGGTTGTATGTACCGCTTTTTATAGGCGAATCGTTTGCTGTGCTGCGTGGGGCGGAAATTTCTGAAAAAGAGCGTGTTGCAATCACTTGTCTGGGTGGTATGACGGCTTTATTCGATGACCTTTTTGATGAAAATAATTACAGTGATCGATTTATTCGTAATTTATTGGCAAATCCGGTGAAAGATTCGGCAAATTCACCTCAACTGACCATTTTAGTTGAATTGTATCATCTTTTTTTAAGCAATACAGTTCACCAAACAAATGCTAAAGCTCTTATGCAAAAGGTGTTTGATGCACAGGTTGCTTCGCGACTTCAAACGAATGCACAGCTTACACAAGCCGAACTCGAAACTATTACTTACAACAAAGGTGGTTTTACAATGCAGTTGTATCGCACGGCTTTCGAAAACAAGATTTACGAAAATGAAGATGCGCTTTTTTATCAATTAGGTGCAATTGGTCAGCTCGAAAATGATATTTTTGATGTTTACGAAGATAACCGCGCCGGAATTAAAACGTTGGCTACAATTACAAACGACATTTATCAATTAGAGTCGATTTATCGGAATCTACACGCTGAAATTTGGAAAGGTATTGATATTATCCATTTTAAAAATGCTGATAAAGAAAACTTTAGACGAATATGTTCGCTGATAATTGCGCGCGGATATGTGGCAATTCTTCAACTAAAAATGGTTTCGAAAAAGACTTCAGGGATTTTTAAAATTGCAGATTATTCCCGTAAAGACGTAATTTGCGACATGGAAAAGCCATTAAATAGGATTAAACTGTTGCATTATGCAGCAAGTTGCATTAAAAAATAGTATTTTTGCATTCCAAATCAATTTTTAAATCAGTTCATGGCAAAGCACAAAAAACCGCATCCAATTCTTAACGACGTAACGATAACCGATATTGCAGCTGAAGGAAAGGCTATTGCCCGTGTGAACGATGTGGTGGTTTTTGTTCCTTTTGTGGTACCGGGGGATGTGGTCGATTTACAGGTTACGCGCAAAAAAAGCCACTTTATGGAAGCGCGTCCTATTCATTTTCATGCTTATTCGCCCAATCGTATCGAAGCTGTGTGTGAGCATTTCGGGATTTGTGGTGGTTGTAAATGGCAAATATTACCATATTCCGAACAATTGCGTTACAAACAAAAGCAAGTAGTTGACAACCTCACCCGTATTGGAAAAATTGAATTGCCTGAAATATCGCCCATTTTAGGTTCTGCCAAAACAGAATTTTACCGCAACAAATTAGAATTTACCTTTTCGAACAAACGTTGGCGCACCAACGAAGAAATTGCCGAAGGAAAAGTTTTTGAAACAATGAATGCAGTTGGTTTTCACATTCCCGGTCAATTCGACAAAGTGTTAGACATTCATAAATGTTGGTTGCAGGACGATGTGTCGAATCAAATTAGAAATGAAGTTCGTCGGTATGCTTTAGAAAAAGAGCTGACATTCTTCGATTTACGCTCGCAGGAAGGATTCCTTCGCACCTTAATGATTCGCACGACCAGCACCGGCGAATTAATGGTGATAATGGTGTTCTATTACGAAGATAAAACTGAACAAGATGCTTTACTTCAGCACCTTGCTGAAAAATTTCCGCAAATTACATCCTTATTATACGTTATAAATTCGAAAGCAAACGACACCATTACCGATCAGGAAATACATATTTTAAGCGGGAACGAATGTATTTACGAAGAAATGGAGGGTTTGAAATTTAAAATTGGTCCAAAATCTTTTTATCAAACCAACTCTGAACAGGCGTACGAATTATACAAAATAGCACGGAATTTTGCAGGACTTACAGGTAAGGAATTGGTTTACGATTTATACACAGGAACAGGTACCATTGCTAATTTTGTGGCACATCAATCGAAGCAAGTAATTGGAATTGAGTATGTTCCAGAAGCTATTGAAGATGCAAAAGTAAATTCGGCACTCAATAATATCACCAATACGCTTTTTTATGCCGGCGATATGAAGGATATTTTGAATGCCGCATTTATCGAAACTCACGGCAAGCCGGATGTGATAATTACTGACCCACCACGAGCAGGAATGCACGATGATGTGCTTGAGGCTATACGGTTTGCAGCGCCCGAACGCATTGTGTATGTAAGTTGCAATCCGGCAACACAAGCCCGCGACTTGAGCTTGCTCGATGCTGATTATAAAGTAATTGCGGTGCAACCGGTGGATATGTTTCCACATACGCATCATGTGGAAAATGTGGTGCTACTAGAACGACGAAATGATAAATGGTTAATGACTTTATAA
>DYSC01000196.1 GCA_020726365.1 Porphyromonas sp. | reverse complement strand
AATTTTTAAAATTGATATTCTTTTATTTAAATGTTTATTAAAAAGAGCTCATAATAACAAATTAACTTTCACGAACGCTCCTGAACTCCCCCTTTAGGGGGTTGGGGGGCTGAGTAGTTAAATTATTAACTGACTTTCGGGACCCATATTAAACAACAAATCGATAATGCTTAAATTGGGACAGAAACCGAATTTTTGTTCAAAAACCTGATAATAAGGCTTTGAACTGATTTGTGATACTTTTTTTGGATGTATTAAATTTCGAAAGTCTGTAAAGTTTTCTTTTTCAATCTGATAGTTTGATGTGAAACTTATTTTCTTGTCAATTTCAAGTAATTCTAACATCTTTTGCTGAATTTCGAGATTAAAATCCCACAAAAAATTCCACTTTTTTTCATAAAACAGACGTAATTCATCAGCATAATATTCAAAAAATGCACTCGAATTGTAAGCCGATTCAATGGCTCGCCAATGGTTGGTTTGCCAATCGGTATGTTCTGAAATCTGAATGTCCCGAATCAGCATTTTACCCGTTTTTTCCACCGGAATGCTTAAATCCATAACGCCATTGGCAGTAAGTATTTTACAACGGTTTCGGTAACTTTGTTTTTTGTAATATTCATATTGCTCTACAATAACCTCCGCAGCATTATTCAGTAAAAAATAATAATCAACCGGAGCTAAATAAGCGGTTGAAAAAACTACTCCAAAGCCCCCAATAGGGGATTGTGGGTCATTTTTCAGCATTTTTAAAGAAGCGATTGAAGCGGATTTTTCCATCTAACCAGCCTTTATCTTTGTTGAGCGAAAGCCAAACTAACACCGGACGACCTACAATATGGTCTTCGGGTACAAAACCCCAATAACGCGAATCGGCTGAGTTGTGTCGGTTATCGCCCATCATCCAATAATAATCCATTTTGAATTTATAACCGGTAGTTTCTTTGCCGTTAATATAAAATTTCCCATTTTTTACTTCTAATGTATTGTTTTCGTAAACACGAATAATACGTTCGTAAATAGGTAAATTATAGGCATTTAATTTTAAAATTTCTCCTTTTTTAGGAATGTAAATAAGTCCGAAATTATCTCTGCTCCAGTTTTTAGTATCTCCAATAGGAAATACATCACTAACCTCCGATTCTTCAATTTTTATTTTCAACACTCCAGGTGTTTTCGAAATGGCATTGTAAACTTCTTTAGTCATTGGGAAATGATAAAGTGGATATTGAGGGTCGAAACCAAGCGATTTTATGCCTTCGGCGTATTGCATATTATCTATCATCATCCGGTCTTCCATGTTTATTTCAAGGTCGTCCATCACTTTATTTAGCGGCGTTCCGTCAGTTTGCACAAAATAATTGAACTGTATTCCGGGAATTTCTTCCTGTTTCGTTCCGTTTATGTACATTTGATTGTTTTTAATCTCAATACGGTCGCCGGGTATGCCTACACAACGTTTTACATAATTTTCGCGGCGGTCAACTGGTCGATATACCAATTCGCCGTATTTTTGCTTGTTCGATTTTACTACTTCGCGTCCGGCAGCCATGCATTCATCGGCAGTAAAGGTTTTGTCGGGGTTTGCATAACGAAGTTGCGAAAGTCCCTCCATATAACAACTAATGTAATAATCCGGATTTTGTACATTAACCGGCACTGTATCGCCAGTAGGGAAGTTAAATACCACTATATCATTGCGTTCGATGGTGTCAAATCCTTTCAGTCGTTTGTAGTCCCAATGTGGTTTTTCGATATACGATTTGGTATTGATAATCGGGAAAGTGTGTTGTACTAGCGGGAAGGAGAGGGGCGTATTTGGTACGCGTGGACCATAACTTGCTTTGCTCACAAATAAAAAATCGCCTACCAACAAGGTTTTTTCGAGCGACGAAGTTGGAATCTGGTAGTTTTGAAACAAGTATGTATTGATAAAATACACGGCCACCAAAGCAAAAACGATGGCATCTACCCAGCCCATAATAGCCAAAAATGTTTTATTTTTCGATTCTTTCCACCATGTCCAAGGAATATAACGAGTTATAAACGCATCGAAAACCACCGGAAGTCCTACCAACCACCAATAGTTACCTACCCATGCAATAAAAAGAATATAAATTACACTCCAAAAAATGGCTTTAATCCATTGCTTGCGTGGTAAATCGAATCGCGACTCATGTTGTTCGTTTGTCATATATTTTTTGTTTTTAATCTACAAAAGTTTGTTTGATAATATCTTTGCATTTTTTAATTTCAGAAATTCGAATGTTTCATCTTCAAAAACATCATTAATTAATAACTCATCATCGCCAGCTTTATGCATTTCTTTGAAAGCTTTTGCCCAACCTTTTCGTGGTTTTTCTTTTAATTTATTCATAAAACTCTTAAATAATAATTGTTACACAAAGTTACACAAAGGATAATCACAAAGTTTCACAAAAAAAATAATTGAATATGATTAAGTTAATTGCTTAATTTATTATTCTTTTTATCCCATTTTTAAGTGTAGTTACATGAAAGTTAAGTA
>DYSC01000195.1 GCA_020726365.1 Porphyromonas sp. | reverse complement strand
ATGTCTTTTAAACTCACTTCCAATTATAGCCCCACAGGCGACCAGCCAGAGGCTATTCGTCAGCTTGTTGAAGGTCTAAACAGTAATTTGCCGTTCCAGACCTTGCTTGGTGTTACAGGTTCGGGAAAAACCTTTACCATTGCCAATGTGATAGCCGAAGTAAATCGCCCAACATTGGTATTGAGCCACAATAAAACCTTGGCTGCACAGCTCTACAGTGAGTTTAAAGCCTTTTTTCCGGAAAATGCGGTGGAGTATTTTGTTTCGTATTACGATTATTACCAACCGGAAGCTTATTTGCCTGTAAGCGATGTGTATATCGAAAAGGATTTATCCATCAATCAGGAAATCGAAAAATTGCGTCTTTCCACAACCTCCTCGCTCCTATCCGGTCGACGCGATGTGATCGTGGTATCGTCAGTCTCGTGCTTGTACGGAATTGGAAACCCAGAGGATTTTACAAGTAACTTGATTGAAATCCGACGCGGACAAAAATTGGTACGCAATGTGTTTTTGCGCTCATTGGTGGATAGTTTGTACAGCCGTAACGAAATAGAATTGAATCGAGGGAATTTCAGGGTAAAAGGTGAAACAGTAGATATTTTTCCCGCTTATGCCGATTATATTATCAGAGTAGTATTTTGGGGCGACGAAATAGATGAAATAATGACTGTTGAACCTGTAAATCTGAAAATTATCGAACATTTTGATGCTTATAAAATTTATCCGGCGAGCATATTTGTTACCACCAAAGAGCGAATTGCTGCTGCCATTTCGTATATCGAACGCGATATGGAGTTGCAAGTCGAATATCTCAATTCGGTGGGAAAGCATTACGAGGCAAAACGCATTTACGAACGCGTAAAATACGACCTCGAAATGATAAAAGAGTTGGGGTATTGTTCTGGTATTGAAAATTATTCGCGCTATTTTGATGGACGCGCCGCCGGAACCCGACCATTCTGCCTGCTCGATTATTTTCCCGACGATTATTTAATGGTGATTGACGAAAGCCATGTAACTTTATCGCAAATAAAAGCCATGTACGGTGGCGATGCAGCACGTAAACTCAATCTGGTAGAATATGGTTTTCGACTGCCTTCGGCAAAAGACAACCGACCTTTGAAGTTTGAAGAATTTGAATCACTTAATCCGCAAACCATTTATGTGAGCGCAACACCATCGGACTACGAATTAGCTAAATGCGAGGGAATTGTAATCGATCAATTAATTCGTCCGACAGGTTTGCTTGATCCAATTATTGATGTTCGTCCAAGTCTGAATCAGATTGATGATTTATTGGAGGAAATAGTTGTACGAGCTGAGAAGGACGAACGCGTGCTTGTAACAACGCTTACCAAGCGAATGGCTGAAGAATTGACCGATTATTTAGCTAAAATGAATGTACGTTGTAATTACATTCACTCGGATGTAGATACGCTAGATCGTGTAAAGATTTTAGAAGATTTGCGACGAGGCATTTACGATGTGTTGATAGGTGTGAATTTATTGCGTGAAGGATTGGATTTACCCGAAGTATCGCTTGTAGCTATTTTGGATGCAGATAAAGAAGGCTTTTTACGTTCGCACAGATCGCTTACACAAACTGCAGGACGTGCAGCCCGCAACCTCAATGGACGCGTAATAATGTATGCCGACAAAATAACGGAAAGCATGGCTAAAACTATTCAGGAAACAAATCGCAGACGCGAAAAACAATTGGCATACAACGAATTACACGGGATTACACCAACCGCTATTATAAAAGGAGAACGAAACTCGTTAAACCCATACGAGCCAAACGCTTATATCGAACCTGAATTAAAACAAGGAATTGCTGCCGATCCTGTAGTACAATACATGTCGAAGCCCGCTTTAGAAAAAGCCATTGCAAAAACCCGAAAAGCCATGCAGGAAGCTGCAAAAAAACTTGAATTCCTCGAAGCTGCTCAATACAGAGATGAATTAATGAAATTGGAGGATTTGTTGAAAAACAAAAGTTAGTTTATAGATAAATAATACTGCCCAAAACCCCTAAAGGGGCTTAAAGAGTGGTAAAAATGAATTATTAAAAATTTAATCAAAAAAAATAGCCTACTTTTTGACCTATATGCCAAATTTGTAGATTTTGACTCGGTACTGGTACCTTTCATACGATTGCCTTCGACAGACCATTTTTATGAAGTGGTAAAACGTTTTGTACTAAATTCGATACGTTCGCCGTTTACTGTAACGCGAATAAAGATGGGTAAAAGTCCATCAACATTGGTTTTTGTTCTCTTTACGAAAAATAGAATGGGTAGTTTTGTGTTCATTGTGGTAACCTTTAAAAGTTTTCAAAAATACTTACGTTTAAATTCCAAATCAAGATGTTCTATTGTTGAACTGCTTGATTATAAACACTTTTATGACAAATTCGGTGGAGATAATATTTCTGTTTTTCAAGTCCACCGAATTCAGCACCAACATATTGTTATATATTGAATATTTTGTGAACTGACTAAAAATATAAAAGCCTGAAAATCATT
>DYSC01000194.1 GCA_020726365.1 Porphyromonas sp. | reverse complement strand
ACCCTTTGACGCATTTCCGGAAGTAAAAATTGGAGTAACATATTCTATTCGAACAGGAAGTATTAGATAGTTTCCAACCTACGAACAAATAATATAAATCAAACAAAGTTAAAAGTTAATATATTCTAATTAATCTAATTAATTTTTCGTTTATACAAACACAAATAAAAACATAGTCAGCTATATATCAATAGAATACGAGAATTCCACAAAAGAATTTATTAACACTAAAATTTTACAAATATTTTTTTTGTAATAAAAAATAAATTTCAGCCCTTAAAAATTATTATCTACAGAAAAAAAAATGTATTTTTGCAAATCAAATCTACAATAAAAATTGTATTCTATTCATTTAGACACACATACAAATTATTAAAAACACAATTAACTTTCATTATATGAAGAAGCTTTATTTTATAATTGCATTGTTTGCAGTTGGCTTAATGCTATTTACAATTACTGCACAAAAAACAGGACAAACACCTACCTCTCAGTTTAAGCCCGGATGGCTTGTTGGTGCAAATGGAGGTATGAATTGGTTTTTGGCTGAAGGGAACGATTTTCTATTCGAAACTAACAACAAACTTGTTTTTTTAAAAAATATAGGTACGCAGGGTGCATTAAATGTAGGATATAATTTTAGTCCCGTATATGCTTTCAGAACAGGATTGGAATTTGACAAATATAGTTACGCAACAGAAGCTACAAATGGTATTGAATCGACACCGAAATCATTGACCTGTCAAAAGTTAAACCTTGATTTATTGGTAAATCTAACCAATTTAAATAAAGGTTATGATCCTGAACGTAGAATGACCTTGTCTGCTTTTGGTGGATTAGGTGTTGGATATTATGGCAACAACGCTAATGCTTCTAAAGTTGGTTTGGGTGTAAGAGCTGGTTTACAGGGCGATTATAACTTAACCAGACAATTAGCCCTAAATGTTATAGTAGATGGGAATATCTTAAGTGATAATTCGAACGATGTAATTGCTGATTTGCCAATTGATATCGCAGGTGGAATATCGGCTGGATTGACCTATCGTTTTGTTGAAAAGAAAAAACCAAGTGTTGTTGCAGATGGATTTGAGCCTGAAATTATTACAAATCCAAATACTAAACCTGAAGTGGTTTCTCCAAAGATTGTTGAACCAGAAAAACCACAAGTGGCAGTTGTTGATACTCCTAAACAAGTTGTTCCTATTGTAAAACCAATTGTTAAGCCAGAAGTTAAACCAGAGCAAATTGCTGAAGTGCCTTCTACAAAAGAAAACTTATTCTTCAAATTTAACAGCCGCGTAGTTGAAACTGTAAGTCAGGAAGAAAATTTAGCTCGTTTGGCTGATTACTTAAAGAAAAACTCAACAGCCAAAGTTGTTGTTAGCGGTTATGCTGATAATGCAAGTGGAACTGATGCCATTAACGATGAGGCTTCGAAACAACGTGCTATTAATGTAGCCAATAATCTGATTAATAATTACGGTATAGATCCAAATAGATTAATGGTTAAATGGTATGGAAGCAAAGTTCAACCATTTACTGAAACATGGAAAAACCGTGTAGTGATTCTGAATACTGCTGAAGGTGAACAACTGAAAGAATTTAAAGGATTTAAAGATGGTATTTCAGCCATAGTAAACGAGGCTGCAACCAAAGTTGAAATAAGTTTTGCAGTAGAAAATACACAGGTTGTTAACGAAAAACAACGCGAAGCACTTACACGTATTGTAAATTATCTGAAACAAAATCCACAAGCTAAGTTACTTGTAAATGGATACGCAAGTAATTCAACAGGCACCGAAGAATACAATGATTTCATTTCGAAAAAACGTGCCACAACTATAGCTAACTTATTAATTAAAGAATACGGCGTAGAATACAACCGAATCAAAGTTAGTTGGTTTGGTGGACGTGTTCAACCTTACAGAGTTGCTGCAATGAATCAGTTGGTAATTGTAAAAGCTGAATAACAATCAAATAAAACAATAAAAAAGCCAGATAGAAATTTCTATCTGGCTTTTTTTATCCATTGAATTGCCACAAATTATTCGGCTATTAATTTTTCAATATCAGCACGAATGTCAGCCGGCTTTATTTTTGGCGCATAACGTTTAACTACCTCCCCTGTTTTATCAATCAGGAACTTTTCAAAATTCCAACGAATATCGTTTTTACCTTCAAGAGCTTGTTGCTCTTTAAGATAGACATAAAGTGGGTGAGTACCTTTACCGTTTACCTCAATTTTTTCAAACATTGGAAATGTTACATTATACTTATTCGTACAAAAATTCAGAATTTCTTCCGAACTACCCGGCTCCTGCCCCATAAATTGATTACACGGAGAACCAAGCACTATAAGCCCTTTACTTCCATACGATTTGTAATAACTCTTCGATCCCTTCGTATTGTGGCGTCAAACCACATTTACTTGCCGTATTAACCACTACAACAACTTTTCCTTTGTAGTATTCCATGCTCACTTCTTTGCCATTTAAAGAGCTCGCCTTAAAATCATAAAATTTTTATTCCATATTTTTATT
>DYSC01000053.1:8164-13617 GCA_020726365.1 Porphyromonas sp. | reverse complement strand
AAAATTAAACAATGCTAAATATCTTTATCCATTTTGACTAATCATTACCAACGATTTTTTATTCAGAATCTGAATTTGCTTTCCGTTCATTTTAATAATACCGTCCTTATCAAATTCGGCCAACACGCGACTTACACTTTCGCGGCTGGTATCTACTAAGTTCGCTAATTCCGATTGCGAAATTGGTAAATTAAAAATCTCACTTTGGAAAATCACTTCCGAAAATTCTATTAAAACATCGGCCATATTCCCACGAATTTGCTTTTGAGTGCGGTTGGCACATCGACGAAACGATTCCAATTCGTTTTTGCACAACTCGAGTATTATTTCATTCGAGAAATCTCGGTTTTCGTTTAATATTGTTTGAAATACCTTTACATCAATAAAACATACCTCTACTTCCGAAACTGCTGTAACCGAATACTGATTAATTTTATCGCCAAATGTTGTAGGTAATCCCAGATAGGTTGGTGCTTTTACCAATCTCACAATTTGCTCGTGATAGGGTCCATGCAAATGTATTTTTGCCATGCCGGTTCGCAGAAAAACCACATTGGTAGAATACATTCCATGTTTGATAATCGTATCGCCTTTCTTAAAACCAAGTACCAAATGATTTTCCGAAAGTTGATCAAAACTCGCATCAAACAAAGTAGTAGCGGCTTTTGAATTAAAAAGACAAGTTTTGCAATTGCTTTGCATAATAGTTTTATAAAAATAAGTCTGCAAATATAATCAATGTGATGCATATCACAAAATATTGTATTTAAATACACACGCATTTATTCATTAAATAAAAATTTCCGCAATACATTTGCAGAAAAAAATCTCTAATAAATAAAATTGATTCTAAATGGAAAAATCAACAACCGTAAGCATAGAGCAATTGCAGGCTCAATTAACTGATTTACAGACAAAAATTGAACGTCTTGAGAATGCACGTAAAGACCAACTTTCGATAGCCGTAGTATCTGGCGATTTGGATAAAATATTAGCAGCATTCGTCATTTCTATTGGTGCTGCTGCTATGGATACTCAAGTTAAACTTTTCTTTTCATTCTGGGCGCTTTCGGCGCTTCGCGACCCGAAAAAATCAGCAACAGGCAAAGATTTTATCTCCAAAATGTTTGGATTTATGTTACCTAACGGAACAAACAAACTAAAACTTTCGAAGATGAATATGGGTGGTATGGGACCGAAGATGATTCGTTACCTGATGAAAAAACAAAACGTTATGTCGTTGGAAACCATGTTTAAAGAAGCAGGTGAATTAGGCATCGAAATTGTTATCTGCGAAATGTCGATGGGATTAATGGGTATCAATAAAGAAGAAATCATTGATTATCCACACTTAAGCTATGCGGGTGCAGCCACGTATGTAGCAGATGCTGGCGAAAGTTCGATACAACTTTTTATTTAGTCAATAGCTCGAAGTAAATATCAATCAATAACGTGCGAAGCACTAAAAACACGAAGTAAAATAACGCCCGCAGGGCAAATAACAATTAAATATTATGACAACAGAAGAATTAAAAACAGTAGTAGTAGCAAAATCAGTAGATGCACGCGGAACAGCTTGTCCAGGTCCGCTTTTGGAAGCCAAAAAAGCAATCGGATCAATCAAAGCAGGTGATGTAATGGAAATACTTTCGTCGGACGAAGGAACAAAACAAGACATTCCAAAATGGTGTGGTAAACAAGGTCATGAATACATGGGCTGGGTAGAAGACAGCGGTTACTTCAAAGTATATATGAAGAAAAAATAATGCCCAAACCACTAAAAGGGGAATTAATTCTCTTTTAGGAGTTACGTTATTTATTCAATTATTATTTAATAAAACTAACAAATCTAATCCCGTTAGGCTTCGGCGTAAGCTCGCCAAACGGGATTAGAAGTTCTAATATTATGGGAGAACTAAACAAAAAGAGTGCGAAAATCTTAGTATTTTCCACCGAAAAAATATCCGACCCTGCCATCGACATGGCAGGTCTACTTAAATTACATTACCCACCTACAGTCTATACCATATCAATACCATGTTCAAGCGGCATTAAACCAAGTTGGATTTTGTACGCTTACGAAAAAGGTTTCGATGGTGTATTTATTGCTGCCGATGGTAGCGACTGCGTTTTTGGTGAATCGTGTACCGAAAAAACAGGTAATTTGGTTGGAAAAACGCACAATTTAATGAGAGAAAAGGGGATTGAGCCGGCTCGCTTGCGTATGGCTGCTATCTGTTCGGTGTGTAGCGAATCGTTTGTTAAACAGATACGTACATTCAACGAATATCTTTTAAAAACTGCCCCCTAACCCCCTGAAGTGGGAATAAACATTAGTATTGATTTTACTACAAAATATAATGGAAAAAGAATCTAACATATCAAACGGAACTAACTCCAGCTCCCCTTTAGGGGTTGGGGGCAGTAATCCTATTAAAAATATTGCCTACGATGCCTTGGTTATAGGTGCTGGAATTGCTGGTGGCGAAGTGGCATTGAATCTGGCTAACACCGGCTATAAAGTATTATTAGTCGACAAAGAGCTATCGGTGGGTGGCAAAATGATTATGCTCAGTAAAGTGTTTCCTACACTCGACTGTGCTGCTTGTATTACCACACCCAAAGTATCCGAATTTTCGCGACACCCGAATATTACCATTTTCACCGGAAGCGAAGTTAGCAACATCAAAAAATTAAGCGACAACGAATTTACAGCCAAAGTTACCAGACACCCGCGTTATGTGCATGTGGAGGACTGTACGGCTTGCCAATTGTGCGAACAAGCTTGTCCGGTAAATGTGCGCGACCAGTATCAATTTGGACTTATTGGTCGCAAAGCAGCATACATTCCATTCAGTATTTCTAGCCCGAAAGCAGCTGCTATCGACATTGAAAATTGTACTCTTTGTGGCGCCTGCGAAAAAGTTTGCCCTACAAACTGTATTGATTTTACACAGGAAACTGAAATAATGAATTTACATATTAAAACGGTTGTTGTAGCTACTGGATTCGACATGTTCGATCCTAAAAAAATGCCTCGCTATGGTTACGGTCAATATAAAAATGTATTAACCGCTCTACAAATGGAACGCGAATTGGCTCCAACCCGTCCGTTTAATACGATTCTCCGACCGGGCGACGGGAAAGTACCCGATAAAATTGCGTATGTGCTTTGCGTAGGTTCACGCGATGCCTCAGTTGGCAATCCTATTTGTTCGCAAATTTGCTGTATGTACTCCATCAAGCAAGCACAATTAATAATGGGGTCATTGCCGATGGCCGATGTAACCATTTATTATATCAATATTCGTTCGTTTGGTAAAGGCTTCGAAGAGTTTTACCAGCAAGCTAAGGGTATGGGTGTGAACTTTGTAAAAGGAAAAATCGGACGAATAAGCGAAAAAGAGGGTGGAAACCTTATTCTCCGCTACGAAGATATTAACGAAGGAAAATTGCAAGAAGCCGAACACGATATGGTGATTCTTGCAAACGGTGTTTTGCCCAACACAGGCATCGATAAGTTTTTCGAAAACCAGACACTTAAACTCGACCAATTCAATTTCGTGGGGCAAAGTGACGCGTTAGCAAGTCCGGCAAAAACAAGTATCGACGGCGTTTTTGTGGCAGGTACAGCTACCGGACCTATGGACATTCCGGATTCTATTCTTTCTGCAGGATCTGCATCATCCGAAGCAATTAGTTATTTAACTCAACACTCTTAAATACAGACAAATCATGGAAAAGAAACCAAAGAAAATAGGAGTATATATTTGCCATTGTGGTGGTAATATATCTGATTATGTTGATGTGGAAAAAGTCCGTCAGTCGGTTGAGGGTGAGGAAAATGTTTTTATAGCAAGAACAACTATGTTTGCTTGTTCTGATGCCAATCAGCGCGATATGGTAGAAGACATTAAAGCCAACGGATTGGATAGCGTAATTGTATCTTCGTGCTCACCAAAACTGCATCAACTCACATTCCGCAATGTATCTGTCCGCGCCGATTTGAACAAATATACTTATGTTCATGCTAATATCCGTGAACAGGCATCGTGGGCACATTCCGACGACAAAATGGGGGCAACCGAAAAAGCCATCCACTTGGTAAAATCAGCTATTGCTAAATCGCGATACGCCGAAGCACTCGAAACTAATAAAATTAAGGCTAAAAAGGCTGTAGCGGTAATTGGTGCGGGTGTTGCTGGTATAAAAGCAGCTATTTCGCTTGCCGAAAAAGAAACAGAAGTTTTTCTTATTGAAAAAGATGCCAATATTGGAGGACGTGTTGCACAATGGGGGGCACTGTCTCTGAGCAATGAAACCGGACGAGAAATGATTGACAGACTATCTGTCGAATTAGCAAAGCATAGTAATATCACTATAATGACCAACAGTGAAGTGGTCGAAAATAAAGGTAGTGTAGGTAATATCACCTTACAGGTAAAAACAACCAATGATAAACTGACAGAGCTAACTGTAGGATCAGTACTTATGACCACAGGTTTCGATTATTATACTCCTGCTGAAGGCGAGTTTGGCTATGCCCAATCGGACAAAGTAATAACCTTGCCCGAATTTAAGAAAATGATTGATACGCAAACAGGTGGTAAACTGATGTTCAACGGGAAAGAGGTAAAAAATGTAGCTTACATTTATTGCGTTGGTAGCCGCCAGACAGAAGGTGAAAACACTTATTGTTCTCGAAATTGCTGTACATCAACTATTCATACGGCAGTAATAGCAAAAGGAAAATTTGGCAACATTACCAATTACCATTTCAATCGTGGCTTACGTACGTATGGAAAACAAGAAATTTTATACGCTGATTCGTTGCGTCAGGGCGATATATACCTACAATCGTACGAAGACGGTTTACCAACAGTAGTTACCGGCGGTAAGAAACCCATTGTAAAAGTCAATGATATTTTGACCAATGGACGTGAAATTGAGGTAGAAGTCGACTTGGTAGTACTAGTAACTGGTATGGTGCCACGCAGCGATAACAATACTATCGGTAGCTTATTTAAATTACCAAAAGGACGTGATAAATTCTACAATGAGGTACACATGAAACTTCGTCCGGTAGAAACTGTGATTGATGGAATAACCATTGCCGGAGCTTGTCAAGGACCTAAAAACATTGCCGAATCGGTGAATTCAGCCCTCTCGGCAGCCACTAAATCGTACTCAATTTTGAGTAAAGGCGAATTGGAAACCGATCCGTTAGTGGCAACTATCGACCCTGAAGTGTGTACATGGTGTGGTGCTTGCGAAGAAGCTTGTCCGTTCGATGCTATAATCAAAGTTGATAATGGTAAAAAAGTAATCGCCGAAATAAACAATACCGTTTGTAAAGGTTGTGGAATGTGTGCTCCTGTTTGCGAACCCGATGCAGTGAATTTAATTGCTTGCTCGAGTAAGGAAATAATGAGTATGATTGATGCACTTGTTTA
>DYSC01000053.1:6531-8064 GCA_020726365.1 Porphyromonas sp. | reverse complement strand
GCGCGAAAAATTAGGTGGAATGCCTGAGCAGGCTAAAGAAAATCTGAAGGAATTTAATGGTATTAAAAAACGTATAATAGACGCCTTAAAAGACGAGGATTTAACGATTAAGCAACTTACCGAAAAGCTCCAAATACCATCGGATGAAGTGGTCTATTATTTAATGTCGCTCATAAAATATGGCTTTGTAAAAACAGGCGATATCGACGATATGGATGAGTATTATACCTATAAATTGAATAAATAATGGCAAAAATAAATCCAGCATTCAACAAAGAGCTCGAAAAGTATGGCTCAATTAATTATAACGCTTGTTATAATTGCGGAACATGTACAGCTGTATGTTCTTTGTCGACAGAAGAAGATTCATTTCCACGCGAAATGGTTCGTTTAAGTGCCTTAGGCTTGGAAGATGATATAAAAGCATCGCTCAAACCTTGGGAGTGTTATTATTGTGGCGAATGTTCAACACATTGCCCACAGGAAGCAAATCCTGGCGAATTGATGATGTCGCTTCGTCGGTATTTAACTGCACAGTACGACTGGACAGGACTATCGGGTTTGATGTATAAATCATTACCACTAAGCATTGCGGCATTTATCCTGACTTTTGCAGGTGTAATTGCTTTCGCAGTTTCGGTTGGTTTCGAACTCAAAGAAATGCTTCATTACGGACATTTATTCGAAGGAATTGCCATTGGTACAATCGGTTTTGTAATCTTATTGCCTAACATTGTGCGCATGTGGTATTTTACCATTCTGAAACCAAAAGTAAAAGTGCCATTTATGAAATATGTTAAAAGTATGGGCGAATTGTTCGTACACATGTTTACACAAAAACGTGCACTGGGTTGCGATGATAATCAATTCCGTTGGTTCGAGCATTTTATATTGGTAATTGGTTATCTATCATTACTTTTCACTACGGTTGCACTCGATTGGTTTGGGACTACAAACCTGTTTGTGATAATTTTGGGTTATCTAATGAGTGCCATAGTATTTGTAGTAACTGTCGATTTTGTATCGAGCCGTATGAAAAAGAATAAAGAAGTGAGCAAACACTCGCAACCTTCGGATATTTTCTTCGTGGTGTGGTTGTTTTTTATGGGCTTAACTGCATTTATGGTTCGCTTGTTTATCGACCTCGACATACTCGAAATGAACAAATGGCTCTATATCTTCCACCTTACTGTATTAGTTCAATGGGCATTAATTATTGTTCCGTTTGGCAAATGGACACACTTTTTGTATCGTTCGTTTGCTATGTATTTTGCAAAACTGAAAGAGAATTAATGTGGTAATGTGAAAATGTGATGATATAAAATGCCGGCTGTATTTCTGTAAAGAGATTCAGCCGGTTTTGTTTTTGAAATTGAATCACCGGTTTTATTGAGTTTCCCTATAATAGTAACCTTGTCGACACCATTTAAATCAATTAAATTACCCACGAAATTCCCACTAATTGAAACATTGGCAGCCGTCGGATAAATCGTTAATGAATTCCAACTAACAGTTGCAGGTTGAGTAAGTGCA
>DYSC01000053.1:4256-6431 GCA_020726365.1 Porphyromonas sp. | reverse complement strand
ATTCGAAAGCCGCTTTCAGTGTTTCGACCGAATTTTCTCAAAATCGTCCCAAAACGTGGGGTACGATTTGCTAACTACCTGTGGTTCTTCAATACTGATGGGTTGAATAAGGGATGCAGGTGCGAAAGCCATGGCCATACGGTGGTCTTCGTAAGTAGCAATGCTTGGTATTAAAGCCTCTCCTTTGGAGAGGTATTCGCCACTCCAAGCCAGTTGTCCTTCGGCTGGTTCGTAAAGTACAAATCCAAGCTTTGTTAATTCGGCAATAAGGGCTGCTATACGGTTGGTTTCTTTAATTTTCAGACTTTGCACACCGCTAAAGTGAAACGGAATACCTCGCAAGCAGCAGGTTACGGCAAAAGTTTGTGCCAAATCGGGTTGGTTTACAAAATCGTACTCGAAACGGCTACAATAGTTTCCGGTTGAAGTCAGCAAAACACCTTCGAGCTGATAGTCAGTTTTTACGCCTAACTGTTCGAAAAGTGCTGCTACTTTGCTATCGCCCTGCGTGCTATTTTGGTTTAGTCCGTGCAGAAAAATTTGTCCATCGCCAACAATCGAAAGCACTTCGTACCAATACGAAGCTGCCGACCAGTCCGATTCTACTTTGTACTGTATGGGTTTATAGGTTTGCGGGCGGATATCTATTTCGTTATTTTCGAAGGTTACATTTACACCGTATTCGTGCATCATAAGCATGGTCATACGGATATAGGGAACTGATATAACCGTTCCTTGTAGCTTGATTTTCAGTCCGTTTTGCATATAAGGCGCAATCATCATTAGCGCCGAAATATACTGACTGCTCACACCACCATTGAGCGAAATTTCGCCACCCATCAGCGCACTTCCGTAAATTCGCAAGGGTGGAAATCCCTCGTTATCGACATATTCTATTCGTGCGCCCAGGCTGATTAACGCATCAACTAAAAGCTTAATTGGGCGTTGTTTCATACGTTCGCTGCCAGTCAGTATCCATTCGCCTACGGTTTTCGACAAAAAAGCAGTCAGAAATCGCATCGACGTTCCCGCAGCGCCAATGTCAAATGTCGTATCATTGGAATCTAAAGCACGTATCATTACCCGCGTATCGTCGCAGTCCGACACGTTTTCTACATCGTACGGACTGTAAGCCAACGCATTCAGAATGAGTGCACGGTTGCTAATGCTTTTGGAACTTGGAAGATTTATTTCCAAATTTATGGCTTTAACTGGGGTATGGATATGTTTTGGTGTCATGTTAATCGTTATCTTCTGTTTGTTTTAGTTGGAGTTCGTCCAATTCTTTTTTCAATTCTTCAAGAATCTGGTTTTCTGTAGGCAAATACAATTGATATTTTCTGGCAAGAATAGTTTTATTGTTTTCGGGTAAAGTAAAACGAACTACACTATCGTTTTTATCTTGTGCTACGCACGTTATTTACTTCGTGTAATTTGGCTACGCCGTTATTGATTGTTTTTTCAGAACAAATTTTGGTGTTTATTTATTGTCAATTGATTCTAAAATATTACCGACTGATTCTTTGTTTAACTTAGAGAAAGCAAACCATTTTTTGCCTAAATCTTTGAGTGAAGCACCTAAGTGATATACTTCAGAATGGTCGATGTATGAAAATTCGATTCTCAATATGTGTTTGTGATATAGCAGGTATGTTATTCATTTATATAACAATTTTTTATGCTCAATAATAAGAACGCCCATTGGGCAAAATAATGACTACAGGCTCAGACTCCAGTATGTCCAAATCCACCAGCGCCACGTTCGGTTTCGCCCAATACTTCCACCTGATGCCATTCGGCTTGTGCATGTGCGGCAATTACCATCTGGCAGATGCGTTCGCCATCTTCGATTACAAAATCGTCGGACGAAAGGTTGATGAGAATAACGCAAATCTCGCCCCGATAATCGGCATCAATGGTTCCGGGAGAATTGAGCACCGTTATTCCTTTTTTGATAGCCAACCCACTACGCGGACGAATTTGTGCCTCGTACCCCTCGGGCAATTCAATGTAAAGACCTGTTGTAACTAACTTACGCTCAAGCGGTTTCAGTGTAATAGCTGCATCCAAATTGGCACGTAAATCCATTCCTGCCGAGTGCACTGTGGCATACTCTGGCAATGTGTGCTTCGATTTATTAACGATTTTTATTTTCATTTTTTTGATGTGATGATG
>DYSC01000053.1:1540-4156 GCA_020726365.1 Porphyromonas sp. | reverse complement strand
TTATGAACTTTACAACCTAATACCTCAACCATTTCCACATTTCCTTCCAAGTGGTTTTTTTACCATACATCAAAATGCCTGTTCGGTAAATTTTGCCTGCCATCCACGTTGTGCCTATAAAAGACAACACCAAAATGCTGATTGACAAGGCAATTTGCCAAAACGGAACATCGAACGGCAAACGCACCATCATTACAATGGGCGATGTAAACGGAATCATGGAGCACCAAAATGCCAACGGTCCGTCGGGATTTTCGGCACTGAAAATACCGGCATAAATGGCAAAAATAATCGGAAGCATAATGGGCATCGAGAATTGCTGCGTGTCGGTTTCGTTATCCACTGCCGAACCGATGGCTGCAAAAAGCGAAGCGTAAAGCAAGTAACCTCCTAAGAAATAAACAATAAATAGCGTAATAATCTGCACAAAATCGAGCCCGTTGATGGCTGTCATAAAATCGGCAACCTGTCCGTTAATTTCGGCTGTGGGCATTCCCTGCATCCCTTTTTGACTGATTTCCTGCATTTGCTGCATTTTTTCCAAATCCAAATCCTTGGCAAAAGTAGTGGACAGCCCAAACAAAATAGCACCCGTAAGTAATACCCACATCATAAACTGCGTAAGCCCAACCATCGCAATGCCTATAATTTTTCCCATCATAAGTTCGAATGGTTTTACGCTCGAAATCATCACTTCCACTATGCGATTGGTTTTTTCCTGCACCACGCCGGTCATTACCTGCGCACCGTAAATAACTATAAACATGTAGATTATCATTGCAGTAATCATACCTATTGCAAGAGCTAGCTCAGCCGAAGCCTCTTTGTCGTTGCCATCCTCGCCCCATTTGATAGTTTTGAGGTCAATGTCCGAATTCGATTTTTCGACCATTTCTTTCAGGTTCGGAATATTATAAGCAGCTAATTTTTGCTCCTCAATATAACTGTTTAGCAAGCCCGAAACATAACTTTTCAATTCCAAATTTACCTGTTTATCCGAATACATTACCGCAGCAGTGGAATCTTTTGTTAAATCATTGCTAATGTAAAGTAGCGCAGCGAAGTCTGAGTTTTCACTGTTTTGCTTTTTCAGTTCATCTACTGTGGCATTGCTAAACTGAAAATTATACGATTCGTTATTTTTCAGCACATCTTTGTAAAGTCCTGATTTATCAACGACTACAATATTTTTAATTTTATCGTCTTTAATCGTTCCCATGTACACAATAGCTGAAATCATTCCCACCAAAAGTATCGGTGTAAGAAAAGTAAGCAGGATAAATGACTTCTTCATTACCCTTGTGCTATACTCGCGCTGTATTATTAATCCTATCTTACTCATAATTTTACGGTTTTAATAAAAATGTCATTCATACTGGGTAATATCTCTTCGAACGAAAGAATTTCGGTTTGCACCATTAGTTTTTCGAGCAGCGAATTATTGGTGTCGCCTGCATTCTTTTTTATGCGATATTCGAAAATACCATTCTGGTTTCGTTGTTCCAACAAATTAAAACCACTTACGGCTACTTCTTTACGAGTTTTGAGCAAATAGGTATCAGTTGAGTTCGAAGCCCTAATATCGGCTACATTACCCTGCAACACAATTTTTGATTTATCGACCAACGAAATATTTTCGCATAAATCTTCTACCGTTCCCATATTGTGAGTCGAAAAAATAATGGTAGCACCTTTATCGCGGAGTTCGAGAATTTCGCGTTTGAGCAAATCGGCATTCACGGGGTCGAATCCACTGAATGGTTCGTCGAAAATCAGCAACTTCGGGTTGTGCAAAATGGTGGTGATAAATTGCACTTTTTGTGCCATCCCTTTCGAGAGTTCTTCCACCTTTTTGTCCCACCAGCTTTGGATTTCGAACTTTTCGAACCAGTATTTTAATGCTTTTTGTGCATCTTTTTTGGTCATACCGCGGAGCTGTGCAAGGTACAAAGCCTGCTCACCAATTTTCATTTTTTTGTACAGTCCACGCTCTTCGGGCAAGTAACCGATATGACGTACATCTTCGGCTGTCATTCGTTTGCCATTAAGCAACACTTCGCCGCTATCAGGCGCTGTAATGCAATTGATTATGCGGATTAATGTGGTTTTACCCGCACCATTTGGTCCAAGTAAACCGTACACCGAATTTTCGGGCACTTCCAGACTTACACCATCCAACGCCCGATGATTAGCAAATTGTTTTACTACGTTTTTTACTTCTAATAATATCATGATGTGATGATTAAATGTATTGATTATTTTGATTTCATTTTTGAGATGATGCCTGATAAAAGTTTTTTTATACTGATTATCTTCGTTTTTAAATCGGGATTAAATGGATAATTTGGTGACTTTTCGCACAATAACAACCAGTATTCAGTTTCATCTGCTTCTTTGGCTGCAATTTTTAGTTTATGAGTAAAATCTGCATTACTTTCACAATTTTGTGCTTCCCGAATATTTGCTCCAATTGATGTTCCTGATTTAAGAATCTGATTTGCAACAACAAACTTTCTTTTTTCTTCTAATATCTCAGCGTATGCAATTATGTCAAGAGCAAATTCAAAGCTCAATTCTAAAATTTCATTTCTCATTTTCTTATTCTTATTGATTATT
>DYSC01000053.1:0-1440 GCA_020726365.1 Porphyromonas sp. | reverse complement strand
TCAAATCCTCCCTTCGTCGGCAAAGCTATAAAATTTGCCGTGCGCCACAATTATATGGTCGAGAAAACGAATCCGGATGGCATCGCATCCCTCTTTTACCATTTTTGTAATTTTTACATCTTCTTCGCTCGGATACAACTGCCCAGAGGGATGATTGTGCGCCACAGCGATTACCAAAGCCGATTTTTCCAACGCCAATCGTAAAATAGTAGGAATATCCACTATTGTTTGATTCTGACTTCCAATAGTAACGCGGCGTTTTTCAATCACTTTGTTAGCTCCATCGAGTAGAGCAACCCAAAATTCTTCGTGTAGCAAATCCTGCATTTCGGGTTCGAACAAATCGAAGAGATCTTCGCTACGTTTTATTTTTTGGCGTTGAAGCACATCGCTTGTTTTGCGTCGCTTTCCCAACTCAAGCGCTGCCATTATCGTAATTGCTTTTGCTTCGCCAATGCCTTTAAAGCGTTTGCACAAATCCGAAATTGTAAGTCGCGCCAGCTCGTTGATATTATCGCCACACTCGCGCATTATACGTCGCGAAAGTTCAACAGCCGATTCGTCCCTATTTCCCGAGCCAATCAGAATGGCCAATAATTCAGCATCCGATAAGCTATTTGCTCCTTTGCGTGCCATTTTTTCGCGCGGGCGGTCGTCTTCGTTCCAATCGCGTATTGTTAAGCGTTTCTCCTCTATTTGCTTCTCTTCGAGTTCCATTATTTTTTTTATTCTCTTCGTAATTATTCTGACTCTAATTCATCAATCCATTCAGCTAATTATTGCTTAAGTGGTTGTTTTTTAGGCAAATAAAAACTATGTTCGGAGGTGTAAATATTCGCATCTGCTGATAGTGTTACCTGCTGGGCATTTATCGGAATATTTGGAAATATCTGTCATAAACATAAGTTCTTCCTCTCTGTCCACCTGTGATTTCTTTCAAAATTTCCAACCTTTCTAAGTCTCCAATTAGTTTATAAGCAGTCGGCATAGAAATTCCTGTAATTTCACTAATTTTTTCTGCGTTAATTATTGGTCGTTTATATAAATAGTCAACCACTTTCTTTGCATTTGCGGCTCTACTTCCCAAAGTTTGCAATTGTGTCTCTGTCAATTTTTGTAATTGCAGAATTTTGTCAAATGTTGCGATTCCACTTTCAGCTGTCTGAATAATTCCTACAAGAAAAAATTTAAACCACTGATTTAAATCATTTTTCTCTCTCACAAGAGTCAAATTGTCGTAATAAAGTTTTCGATTTTTCTCGAAAAAGTCCGATAAATAGAGTATCGGTTTTTGCAAAATACCCTTACTCACTAAATACAGAGGGATTAAAAGTCTTCCAACTCTTCCATTTCCGTCAAGAAATGGGTGAATTGTTTCAAATTGATAATGAGCTAATCCGATTTTAAGCAATTCAGGAAAATGTATTTCTTCGTTGTGTA
>DYSC01000052.1 GCA_020726365.1 Porphyromonas sp. | reverse complement strand
TAATGAAAGTTGTTATCAACGAAAATTAAGAAATGAGAAATTTAGAAAATAAGATAGTGGGTAAGACTATAATTATTTAGTTGGGTTTTCGCACAATTCGGTTAAAACACCGAATGTTGATTTTGGGTGAAGGAAAGCAATATTCAAGCCTTCAGCACCTTTGCGTGGCGATTTGTCAATCAAGGTAACACCTCGTTCGGCTATCAAATCCAATGTTTCCTGCAAACCTTCTACAGCAAATGCTATGTGGTGAACGCCTTCGCCTTTTTTCTCAATAAATTTACCTACAGGTCCTTCAGGATCAGTCGATTCCAATAATTCAATTTTAGTTTGACCAACTTTGAAAAAGGCTGTTTTTACTTTTTGTTCGGCTACTTCTTCTACTGCATAACAAGTTAATCCTAATATATTTTCGTAGTAAGAAATAGCAGTTTCAAGACTTTTTACGGCAATGCCAAGATGTTCGATGTGAGTAAGATTCATAAATGTAATTTATTAATAAGTTTGAAAATAATAGTTTTAATTCGTTTTTAAGTAGATTAGCAAAGAATTTTTATTCAGAAATTAAAATTAAAGAAATTTTTCTCTAATTATTAATTGGCGCACAAAAATAGCATAAATATTTATCATTCTCAACGAAATGACTAAATATTTTCTAATTATTTTTTTAATGCTGATTTACAGAAAGATAGTAATTTTGAGAATGATTATTTGCTCGAAAGTGCTTTGCCCTTTTCGCCTAAGTAAAAGGCTATTAGTACCACATTTTCGAAACCTTTATTCGTTCCGTTGTGTAGCGTGTTTATAACCTCCGGAAAAGATGTGCCGGTAGTGAATTGTTTGGTTTCGTGGTTTTCAATTTCCACAGTCAAAACTCCCTGCAAAATGTAGGCAAAAACCGGAATGTTATGCCTATGCCAACCGGTTGATGCTCCCTGCTCAATGGTTATTTTGGCGATGGTAACTTCGCTGTTGGCGAATTGCGGATAGTTGATTTTCTGACCAATGGAAGTGGTGTCTGTTTTGAGCAGTATTTCTACAATAGCTCCTTTGTTGTATTGCTGCGAAATTGCTGTTATACAAAAAAATAGACTTAAAACTATGGTTGAGAAGTATCTCATAACTACCTATTTATTAAAACGTTGTATCAAATTATAAGCTTGATAAATGCCCAACTCACCGGCTTTGCTCAAATCGGCAATTCCTTGCTTGTCCTGTCCGATAAATAAGTAAGTAAGTCCGCGATTGAAGTATGCTTCGGCAAAATCGACATCGCATTCAATGGCTTTTGTATAGTTAGCAATAGCTGTTTTGTAGTCTTTTTGAACGCATAGAATATTGGCTTTGTTGTAATAGGCAAATGCGAATGTAGGTTGTTGCTCAATAACTTTATCCAAATCGCGCATAATCATTTCTACTTCGAACTTGTATTTGTTTTCACTCAAAATACGATTACTCCTGTCAGTGGTGTTTTCAAACTTATAACTGTCTGTTTCGGTTACAGTACTTTTGTTATATTCTACCAATTTGTAACGTATTGTAGCACGACTGAAATAAGCTAATGTAAAATCGGGACGAATTGCCAACGCACGGTTCAAATCTTCGATAGAACTATTAAAATCCTGAACCATAGCAAATTCAAGTGAGCGGTTAAAATAGAGGTCAGCATCGTTTTCGTTGCCCGAGAGTTTATTGGTAATAATATTGATAGCTTCGAAATGGCGATTTATCAACTCCGAAGTTAATGGGATTTCGTTATTTGTAATTTTTAATATTGTGCTTAATTTTCGCAGTTTATTGTAATCTTCTACAATTGGTTGATACAGGTTTGTACGATGAATTTCGTCATTTTTTGCATAATATGTCAATACAAAATTCCGTTCGTTTACTACATCAGCATATTTGTTTTGGATATTTCCTCGTAGCGAATCGCCGTATTTGGTTTCGCTTTGTGCATCATCGATATTTTGAGTTACAAAGCGGTTAAATAGTTCTGTTTTTTTGTTTGTACCCGATTTTGGGGCATTTTTATCTATCTTATTATCAGTTACAAGTTCATCTTTCTGTTTTCTGGGCTTATTCTCGTTATTTTTTTCAATATTGTAAGCCATTTGTCGGTAACGAAACGATTCTTTTTTGTTTTTCAATCCCTCGTAAGCCTCAGCAATACCCCAATAAGCCGGTAAAAAGTTGGGATAGTTGGTAATAATTTTTTCAAAATCAGCAATAGACTTTTTATACATTTTCAGACTATTTTGTAACATTGCTTTCCTATAAAATGCTTCCGTTTGAGTGGTGTCGAGCGAAACGACTTTTTCAAGATCGGCCAACGCATTGTTATTATCGCCCAGGTTGGCACGCAATAAACCGCGGTTGTAGTAAGCTAACGGACTGCTTTTGTCCAATGTAATTGCTTTGTCGTAGTCTTTCAAGGCTTCGCGGAAGTTTTTGCGTTGCACGTTTACAATTCCCCGATTGATATAATCGCCCGGATTGGTACTTTTTAGTTTAATGGCTTTACTATAATCGATGTAAGCCCCTTCGATATTATTTTTTTGTAGTTTAAGCAGAGCCAATGCACTCCAAGCTTGTGCATTTGTACTGTCAGTTTTTGTAAATTCGGTAAACGTCTTTTCAGCATTTACCGTATCTTTCATCATCAGGAAAATAACTCCTTTTTCATATAGAAGTTGTTTATTTTTAGGGCTTTGACGAATGTAGGTGTTTAAATCGGCCATGGCCTCCTCGTATTTTTCGAGCCTTATAAAGGCATCCATTCGGTTGAGCAATAAATTTAGACTGTTCGGACTAAAATCGTAAGCAGTTGAAAAGTCTTTCACAGCCTCCGAAAAATTTCCGGAACGACGATGTGCAAATCCACGAATGTAATAGGCTTCGGGCAGAAAAGGATTGCGTTCGATGGCTGCGGAAGCATCTAATTCTGCACCTTTGTCATCGCCCAATTGCACTTTAGCCATAGCCCGATACATGTAAGGTTCTGCTAAATAAGGTTTTATTTTTATTACTTGATTAAAATATTGGATTGAAAGTACATAATCCTCAAAATACAACGCATTCCGACCAATGGTCAGAATGCGTTCGGTATTCCATTGCCCAAAAGCAATGAATTGAATTATACTAAAAACAAATACAACTAAATATTTTTTCATTCGAAAATCTTAATTCATAACTATTCAAAGTGCTAAATTAAGACGATACGGGCAAATTATCCTTTTTGTATTCAAATATTTAAGTATATTTTATGTATTATGTAACTTATTGATATTACTTTGAATAATTACTTTCGAAAGTCAGGCATTTTCCACAACTTCGCCAAAAAGTGTTGCCGACGAAGCCGATACAATTTTTAGATAAATAAATTCACCAATACGGCGACCTTCGCGTGGAAAAATCACCACTTTGTTTTGCGAAGTTCGTCCGAAAAGCTGTTCTTTGGAACGCTTCGAAAAACCTTCAACCAACACTTCGAATGTTTTTCCGATATCATTCTGATTACTTTGATTGGCAATTTTGTTTTGCAGTTTAATAATTTCGTCCAAACGTTGAAGTTTAATCTCTTCAGGTACATTATCTTCCATTCGTTTTGCTGCAACAGTGCCGGGGCGTTCGGAATATTTAAACATAAATGCCATATCAAATTTCACTTCGCGCATCAAATCGAGCGATTGTTGGTGATCTTCTTCCGTTTCGTCCGAAAAACCGCAAAAAATATCGGTGCCAATGGCCACATCTGGAATCATGCGTCGCATTGCAGCCACACGGTCGAGATACCATTCGCGGGTATATTTACGGTTCATGAGTTGCAGAATTTTATTACTGCCCGACTGAACCGGCAAATGTATAAACCGGCAAATGTTTGAATACTTGGCAATTACAGCAATGGTTTCGTCGGTCATATCTTTAGGGTGAGGTGAGGTAAACCGAATGCGCATGTCGGGTACCATTTCGGCAACAATGCTTAGCAACTCAGGAAATTCTATCACTTTTCCATCTTCCTGTGTAAATTTATAGGAGTTTACCGTCTGACCAAGCAGCGTTACTTCCTTGTAGTTTTTTGCTTTCAAGTCGCGTATTTCGTTCAAAATACTTGCTACATCGCGGCTGCGCTCACGACCACGAGTATAAGGTACAATACAATAAGTGCAAAACTTGTCGCAACCACGCATAATGGATACAAAACCCGAAATGGATGCGCCAATGCGTGTTGGCATTATATCTTTATAGGTTTCAGTTTTCGAGAGTTCAACGTTGATGGCTTTTTCACCATTTTCAACTGAATTAATCAGGCTGGGAATATCTAAATAAGCATCGGGACCTACCACAATATTTACTCCATGGTCGGTAATCAATTCGTCTTTTACACGTTCGGCCATACAACCGATAACGCCAATTATCAATCCTTTCTTTTTCCGTTTGAGCGATTGATAATACTTAAGTCGTTGAATCACTTTTTGTTCGGCATTGTCGCGTACCGAACAGGTGTTTACAAAAATGGCATTCGCATCGGTAATGTTGTCGGTAAGTTCAAATCCGTCCATTTCCATAATAGATGCCACTACTTCGCTATCTGCCACATTCATTTGGCAGCCGTAGGTTTCAATAAAGAGCTTTTTGTCGTTCAAAACGGATTTAGAGTCCGTCGAAACAACTTTTTGTTCTGTTTTTTCCATAAATAATTAATTTGTTTGCATTTAGCGAATGCAAAGGTACGTTTTATTCGTTTATTGCCGAATTCAGATTGGAATTTATACCATATTTTAACGCATTTCAAATAAAGTGAATTAACTTGATAAGGTTTTTTTAACATATTTTTTTTACTACATAAGTATTTGAAAAACAGTTATATAAAATAATTATATACCTGTCGACCAATATATAATGCATTTTTTTTTGAATTATTTTTAATCATCTATTGTACAGTATAAAAATATGCCTTATCTTTGCAGAGTAAACAAACAGATAAATTTTTCATAGTTAAGGTTTAGGTTAAAATGTGGCAAAGGGGCGCTGTGAAGCGACCCTTTGTTTTTGTATACTACATGCCAACATATACCACTATAAAAAAACAGACCTGACAAATTCAATGTTTATCAGGTCTTTAATATTCTGTTGTGTTTGTAAGTTGTTTGTTACAAAACCAACGATGGTGGTGTAAATGTACGTGCTGCCATTTCGCTGTCGAGCATATACAAGCCGCGAGGGTCGTTGCCAAACAATTCGAAACGTTTACACAATTCGTCTACATTTTTTTCTTCTTCGCCCTGTTCTTTTACAAACCAATCCAAAAACTGCATGGTTTTAAAATCCCTCAACTCGTAAGCCACCCAATAAATATTATTTATCGATTTGCTGATAAATAATTCGTGCTTGTATGCTTCATCTATAGCGTGTTTAAAACTTTTATATGCAATGTCCGGCTTTGCAATTGCTTCCAGAACAGCTCTTTCCCCATTGTTTTGCATGTATTTTACAAACAATATGGCATGTGCATTCTCTTCCTGTGTTTGAATATCAAACCAGTTTCCGTAACCATTTAAACTATTGTCGTAAAAATAATTCGATGTATCTAAATATAAGTACGACGAATAGAACTCACGATTAATCTGAATATTCAGTAATTCTACAATCTTTTTGTGTAACATAACGGTAAATTTAGTTGATCATAAATCATTATTTTAAATAGTTAAATTCGTACAATATTCGCGCCAAGTGCATTCAGCCGTTTGTCTATATCCTGATAGCCACGGTCTATTTGGTCGATGTTGTGAATGGTGCTTGTTCCTTCGGCTGCCATAGCTGCAATCAGTAGCGCAATTCCAGCACGAATATCGGGTGAACTCATGGTGGCGGCACGCAGGTGAAGTTGCTCTCCCAAGCCAATTACAGTGGCGCGGTGCGGGTCACAAAGTATTATCTGAGCACCCATGTCTATAATCTTATCGACAAAAAACAAGCGACTTTCGAACATCTTTTGATGTATCAAAACACTTCCTTTTGCTTTTGCTGCCACTACCAGAAATACGCTTAACAGGTCAGGCGTTAAACCCGGCCAGGGCGCATCGGCAATGGTCATTATGGAGCCGTCGATAAACGATTCGATAGCATAACTATTTTGCTCAGGAATGAAAATATCGTCACCGCGTTGTTCTAATTGTATGCCTAATCGGTGAAAACTATCCGGAATAATACCTAAATCATTGTACGATACATTTTTAATGGTTATTTCCGAGCCGGTCATAGCAGCCATGCCAATAAAACTTCCTACCTCAATCATATCTGGAAGTATGGTGTGCGTACAGCCACGCAATGACACAACACCTTCTATGGTTAAAAGGTTTGAACCTACGCCGCTGATTTTGGCACCCATACTGTTCAGCATCTTGCACAGTTGTTGTAGGTAGGGTTCGCAGGCAGCATTGTAAATGGTAGTTGTGCCTTCTGCCAATACGGCAGCCATAATGATGTTGGCAGTGCCGGTTACCGATGCTTCGTCGAGCAACATGTAGCATCCTTTAAGCTTTTCGGCAGTTATGCTGTATTGTTTTTTGTCGGCATCGTACACAAAACCGGCACCTAATTTTTGTATGCCCAAGAAGTGAGTATCCAAACGGCGACGTCCGATTTTATCGCCTCCGGGTTTGGGAATCAAGGCTCTGCCAAATCGGGCAACCAATGGTCCTACTATCATTACAGAGCCTCGCAGCGATGCGCTCTGACGATAAAAGTCTTCTGAATCGAGGTAATCTAATTTGATATTTAGTGCCTCAAAAGTAAAGGTATTTGAGGTTGTTTTTTCAACAACAACGCCCAGCTTTTGAAGCAATATAATTAAATTGTTGACGTCTAAAATGTCGGGGATATTACTAATGGTAATTTTTTCGGGACTTAACAGCACAGCGCAGAGTACCTGAAGTGCCTCGTTTTTTGCACCCTGCGGAACTATTTCGCCACGGAGTTTTTTACCTCCTTCTATTTTAAATGATGCCATTTTGTAAAGTTAGAAATTAGAAGCCAGAAATTAGAAAATAACATTTAATAACGGCGAAGCCAAATAACCATTAATAACTCCCTTTAGGCGATTTATTTTCTTCTCGGCGGTTTATTGCTTCGTTTGTGTCCATGAAGTACATCGCGTGATTCTACCAATTTCAAAAAGTCGGGAGATACGTCTATTTTTCCGTGCGAGAGTTCGAGTAAATCATCAAAAATCTTGCGGTCGTCGACCACTTCTTTGTTCCAAGTTAAGAAACATTTTTTCATCTGATTGGCAATCAAGCGTATAAGTTCATTTCTTTCTTCGCCATCCGGATATTCGCCAACTTTTTCTATCATCTCTTCCAACGTGCGACCATAGTGCATATACCGAATGCGTGAATTCTTGTATGGAACAGTTTCAGGACGAGTGTATAAGTTTTCTTCCTGCAGAATTTCGTAAGGGAAATCAATGTCGAGTTTAAAATCGGACATAATAGCTACGTGGTCCCACAGTTTGTGTTTGAAGTCGTTTACATCGCGGAGGTATGGGAACATATTTCCCATGATATTGATAATTGTTTTAACGCAACGGGTGCGTTCTTCACGGTCTTCGATAGTAAGTGCATGCGCAATCATTTGTTGTATGTTGCGACCATATTCGGGCATGATTAATTTGCCCTCAAGTGTTGGATATTCCATTTTTTGTCTGAAAAATTTTGTTTGATGACAAAGGTAGCAATTTTTTTTCAGAAAAATGTTTTCAGGGCTTTAATGTGCCGTTTTTTATCTTATACAATTGCCGCCAAGGCGTTTTTGGAGATTGATGATGCTCGTAGTGATAACCGAAAAAATAACAGGTAAGTAGCGCTACTAAATGATTTGGTTTTTGGGTGCGCGATTTGTAAGGCTACATTTCGGAAGTGTGAGGTAGTTTGTGAGGCAGGTATGTTCCAAAATAGAATAATTGGAAAGTAGCTAAAATTGAAGGGATTACCCAAAAGACAATTAAGCTCAACTGATCGAACCACAGCATAAGGATGTTGAATAAAAATAGCCATAGTAGCTATTTGCCATATTGTAACATACTGCTTTAGAAATGAAAACCACCATATAAAAAAGTTCTGATTGCCGGTTTTATAATCGGGGTCGGTGGCGGTGCCTACTTCCGAATGATGAAGCTGGTGCTTGCTATACAATGTTGGATACCAAAAGCCTGCGAATAAAAAAGTACAAAGCGAACCTGCTGAAAAAAAACAGGGCGGAAATTAGATTTGCCGCCCAAAGTACGATTACGATAATTGCTATTATTGCGCCTATTTTTTTAGAATTTCCAACCTAATGATACTACAAAGTTAGAAGTTAAATCCGGTTTAGTTCCTTTGGTAAAGCTATAAACATCGTTTATGACATTTAACCGTGCATCAAGTGTAAACATAAATAAATCGACTCCTGCACCCAACTCAAGACCTACTGATGCATCTTTAAATTCACCTCCCAAATCTTTTTCCAGCGTTTCTTTTTTCAAATTTTGAATATTTTCAAAACTAAATTTGGACCCTGCATTTAATTTAAATTTTGGGCCTGCAAAAGCTCTAATGTTGAAAATTTTACCATCAACTAACTTGTATCCAATTAGTACCGGAACATCAATGGTGCTAAAAGTTACAAATTTATCTATAGGTATATTTGGATTTGTTGCTTCTTGTATGGTTAATTGAAATTTTTTCTTTTGTAAACCATAAAGTAGTTCTGGTTGTACGTAAATTTTTCCACCAACACGAATAAATACTCCTCCGTGAAATCCGTTGGCTAATTCTTCTTTTACATCCTTCAAAGTATAAGTTCCATATTGACCTGAACTTATATTTTTCAAATTTAAAGAGGAATTGTATCCACCTTTGATACCGAAATTAAGTTGTGCGTTGGCAAATAACCAGGTTATAAGCAATGCGGCTAATGTTAGAATTGTTCTTTTCATTTTGATTAGTAAAAGATATATTAGTTCAGTTATTAAACAATTATTGTACCGTTTTATTGTTTAAACACATTTTGGGGAAAAATGTTTTTAAGGTTTGAGTTAAATTTTGAGTGAATTAATTTTAGGAAAAAAAATAATTTCCGATGACCACAAAGTATTTTTCAACCCGAAATATATTATTCTTCGTACACTGCCGATGCTGCAACCAATGCAAAAATCAACTTTGTAAAACTACCGATGATGTTCGGTTGGGAAGTGTTTGATATTGGTTTAGTCGGATTGCACCTTAACGGCGGTCCATCGTATTTAAAACAGTTGGACAGCGAAGAAAAAGCGGTTATCAATTGGGAAGTTGGCGGCGGCGTAAATGTGCTTGGTTTTATAACTGCCGATTTGCGTTACACAATTCAAAAAGGTAGTACCAATGGTTTTACGCAAGTTGAACAATTGATTGCGAATGGAGGAATGGTTAATTTAACTGTCGGACTGCGTTTGTAAAGTATGGCAATTAACCGAATTTTCTATATGTCCTTTACCAGTAAACCATTGCTTCTTCCACTTATTAAATTACTGTCAGTATGCGTTTTACCCCAGAATTCGTCTAATATCGGATTTTTATTTTCCAAAAAGTTTTCTACTCCAAACGACTCTGTTTTTTCGAATAAAACGGCTATGCTTAGCTGTTGAATGTCGATAGCGGGCTGATAGCTTTTGTTTCTGTCAGTTTCGTTAAATACCTCGATTAAAACCCCTGCATCGGTTAGGTTGCCGAGTATCTGATTTACCAAACGGATGGGAATGCGGTTTTCGGCTGCAATTTGATTCGACGAAAGTGGTGGTTGTTGCCGTTCGTACTGTTTTACGATCAACCATACAATAAATAGTGTTAGGAAATTTTTGTATCGTATGCTGATATTTTTGGAATCGGCTTCGTATTCAAAATTCTGAATATTTTGCGAAGCATAAGATATTTCGGCTCCCAGAAGCACAATTAAACACGAAATTTGCAACCACAATAGCAACAGCGGAATAGCTGCAAAACTACCATAAACCACATCGTAGCGCGATAGCAAAACCTGTCCGTTGATATACAACACCTGAAACAACTGA
Source organism: Porphyromonas sp. (assembly GCA_020726365.1). Lineage (GTDB taxonomy): Bacteria > Bacteroidota > Bacteroidia > Bacteroidales > Paludibacteraceae > Paludibacter. The sequence goes on along the minus strand of DYSC01000052.1, from coordinate 3,559 downwards.
AATGCCGAACCTGCCAATACGCCGGCGATAGCTGCATCTTTCAGATTTACTTTGGTGTTAGGGATTACCAAATAAATAATAGTGAAAATTATCCAATTTATTAAATAGGGTGCAAATTTTACACTGAAACGTAAAAACGGACTAAAAATATCGTAAAATAGGGACTTTTCGATTATTGCGTTGAAATAAATGGTAAAGCCAGACGATAAAACAATAAATATGGGCACTATAAACAGTGCCGAAAAATACATGGTAAACTGATTGATTATGGAACGTGGCTTTTTTACCTGCCAAATGCCATTAAACGCCAGTTCGACCTGTATGAAAAAATTCATTACCGACACCAACAACACAACCAACCCCACGCCGATAAAAAGTCCGCCCTGTGTGGTTTCGAGGTAGCGCTGCACAAATCCCATTACCGTAGGAATCATATTCGCCTGAGCAACAAACGATTCCTGTAACGATTTTTCAATCATGCTTTCTACACCAAATCCACGCCCAATAGCTACTATTAATGCAAACATGGGTATAATGGCAAATAAAATAGAGTAGGTGAGGGCGGAAGCTTTTACGCTTAGTCTTTCTTGAATAAAAGCGCGGGTGGATAACACCACAATTTTTACAAAACGATACATAAACTTTCGGGTTTTCGAAAGTTCGTGTTCGGTTATTCGCCAAATGTCGTGTGTTAAAAAATTGATTAGTTTCATAAATCTACCTAACCCATAGAGTTAAATAATACATTTATTTTATGATCCCCAAACCCCCGAAAGGGGGCTTTTATGACCAAGTATGTAATGATTAAGTTTGACCCAATTAACTGCTTAGTTGCAGTCTTAGCCCCAAATTAGGGGTTGGGGGTCAAGTATAAAAAAAACAGCAAGCCTATAAGCCGGGTTTTGTATTTCGGCTTGCGCCAAAACGTTTGTCATTTATCTTGGATGCAAGTCGCCATGCACCTCCAGCAATCTACCCCCCGGCATCGGACGAGCTATCCTACATGCGCCGGTATACATGATCTTGCAACCCATAAGGCGTACGGCTGCGGCTGTTGCCAACTGCACCGGTGAGCTCTTACCTCACCTTTTCACCCTTATCCGTCAGCTGACGGACGGTTATTTTCTGTTACACTACTCAACCCTCGCGGACTGCTTCCCGTTAGGAAGTATGGTGCTCTGTGTTGCCCGGACTTTCCTCCTCGCCAAAGGCGAGGCGACAAACCGGCTTACTGTTTTTCAGCTTGCAAAGGTAGTGCTTTTTGCAAAAAATCCACTATTTTACTTCAACCATTTGTCTAACCAACCTATAAATGTACGTTGCCACAGTACGCCGTTTTGTGGTTTTAGTACCCAATGGTTTTCGTCGGGGAAGATAAGCATTTCGGACGGAACACCGCGCAGTACAGCTGCATTAAAGGCTGCCATGCCCTGCGAAGCCAATATGCGGTAATCTTTTTCGCCATGAATGACCAAAATAGGCGCATCCCATTTATCTACAAACAAGTGTGGCGAATTGGCGTAAGAACGTTGTGCCACTACATTGTCTTTTTCCCAATAAGCACCACCCAAATCCCAGTTTACAAACCACATTTCTTCGGTTTCCAGATATTGCTGCGGCAGGTTAAACATGCCATCGTGGGCAATAAATGCTTTGAAGCGTTTTTCGTGATGACCAGCCAACCAGTAAGCCGAAAAGCCACCATAACTTGCTCCCACACAGCCCAGTTTATCTTTATTTACGTACGGTTCTTTGGCTACATCATCAATGGCCGAAAGGTAATCTTTCATGTTCTGCCCGCCATAATCGCCACTGATTTGTGTTAACCATTCGCCACCAAAGCCGGGTAGGCCGCGGCGGTTAGGTGCAACAATAATGTAATCGTTGGCTGCCATAATCTGGAAATTCCAGCGGTACGACCAAAACTGACTTACGGCCGATTGTGGTCCTCCCTGACAATAAAGCAGGGTTGGATATTTTTTATTATGGTCAAATTGAGGTGGATAAATAACCCAAACCAGCATTTGTTTATTGTCGGTGGTAGTTACCCATCGCTCTTCTACTTTGCCCATGTTGAGTTTGGCTAACAAATCCTTATTCTCGAACGAAAGTTCCACCGCTTCGCCGTTTGTAGGGTCAACGCTATATACCTCGTTGGGTTTACTCATCGAATGTTTTAGCGCTATCAACTTGTTGCCGGCAAGTTCTATAGCTTCGTAATCGTGCTGTCCTTTGGTAATTTGTGTGATTTTTGCATCAGCAATATCCGCTTTGTAAATCTGCGTTACACCATGCCAAACACTTGTAAAATAGATAGATTTACTGTCCGGTGTCCATGTTAATCCTTCGGAGTTTTGGTCGAAGCTGGTCGATAGATCTGTTTTTTCGCCTGTTTGCAGGTTCATAATAAAGAGTCGGTTTTTGTCCGATTCGCAACCATCGTGTTCCATGCTTTCCCACGCCAACCATTTGCCATCGGGCGAAAAGCTTGGGTTAATGTCGTAACCCATCATGCCTTCGGTTTTGTTTACGGTTTTTCCGTTGGCTATGTCGTAAAAATAAATATCGGAGTTGGTGGAAATAGCGTAGGCTTTTCCCGTTTTTTTGCGGCAGGTATAAGCTATCGTTTTTCCATCTGGACTCCATGCTAATTGTTCGATACCACCAAAAGGTTTCATAGGACTTTCGAACGGTTCATCTTTCAAAATGTCTTTTCCGTTGGCAATTTTACTGCCATCAAACTCAGCCACAAACGGATGCGGAATAGCCTGCACCCATTCGTCCCAATGTTTGTACATCAGGTCGTTTACAATAATACCGCTCGATTTGGGCAAATCGGGATGTTTGTCAACCGTGCGTTCACCATATTTTACATCGGCTACAAACAGCAGCTTCGATTCGTCGGGCGAAAACGAAAAATCATTTACACCACCTTCGCGTTCGGTAATTTGTTGGCGGTCACTGCCATCGCTCTTCATTATCCAGAGTTGCATAGTGCCACTTTCCGACGACAGAAAAGCAATATGCTCGTTATCATTCATCCATTTTGCCGAAGCTTCGCGCACAGCCGATTCGGTAATCTGCTTTTTGTCCGACCCGTCGGCATTCATTACAAAGAGTTCGGAGTTTCCTTTGTCCTCGGCTACGGAATAATACGAAACGGAATATAGCACGCGTTTCCCATCGGGCGAAACCTGCAGGCCACCCACACGCCCAAATGCCCAAAGCACTTCGGGAGTCATGCGGCCGTTTTTAATTTCGGGGTTTTGCTTGCCTATAATCGGGCTGTTGTCTTTTGTTGCACACGAGGTGGTTGCTAATACGACTATTGCCATAAGGGTCTGTTTTAATATGGTATTTCTCATTTTTATAGATTGACTTATGATTTGTTACGAAAGCAGAAGTATATTTGCAAAAGTAGTTTATTTTGAATTAAAATACAATAGTTATTCCTAAATTATATTTTGTAGAGCATGTACTTGAAATTATTTATTTTTTTTTGTTTTTTCAAAAGGTTCTACCCTTAATCGTGTGGGTTTTAGTATATTTGCAAAAAAAA